>NZ_JBHYKG010000433.1:0-5565 GCF_042741245.1 Kitasatospora sp. NPDC058965 | reverse complement strand
GCCACACCACCTACTGGATCTCCCGCTGGCCCCAGCTGAGCCGCCCGTCCGGCGCGGCCGGGCGGGGGTTGGCCCCCGCCCCGGGGGACCAGCGGTCCGGCCCCCCCCCCCCGGGCGGGGCGGGGGCGCCGCGCCGGCTCAGTGCTTGGCCCGCAGCGCCTGGGCGTGCTCGCGCACCTGCTCCTTGGTCAGGTAGGCGTCGGTGTACTCGAAGTCGCGCAGCCGGGCGGGCTGGCGGGCCAGGAAGCCGGTGCGCACGAAGTCGTCGCCGGCGGTGGCGTTGATCAGCCAGTTGCAGCCGACCCGGAACTTGGCCACGTTGGTCCGCATCGCCATCAGGTGGTAGCCGCGGGCCACCAGTTGGGCCGGCACCCCGCTCATCTCCACGCCGATCGGCTTGGAGACCGCGTCCTTGCCGCCCAGGTCGACCACCAGGCCGAGGTCCTTGTGGTAGTAGGGCTGCAGCGGCTGGTTGCGCAGCGCGGCGACCAGGTTGTCCGCCAGCTTGCGGCCCTGGCGGGCCGAGTGCTGCGCGGTGGGCGGGCAGACCGCGCCGTCGCCCTTGGCCAGGTCCGGGACGGCCGCCGCGTCGCCGAGCGCGAAGACGCCCTCGAACTGCGGCACCCGCATCTCGGCGGTGACCGCGATCCGGCCCCGCACGGTCTCCGCGTCCAGGGTGGAGATCAGCGGACTGGCCGCCACGCCGGCGGTCCAGATCAGCGTCCGGGACGGGATCACCCGGCCGTCGGTGAAGGTGACGCTGTGGTCGTCCACCGCCTTGACCGAGACGCCGAGCGAGACCTCCACCCCGCGCTCGCGCAGCACCTTCAGGGCCCGGGTGCCCAGGTGCTCGCCGAGCTCGGGCATCAGCTTGGGGGCGATGTCGATCAGGTGCCACTTGATCAGCCGCGGGTCGAGCCGCGGGTAGCGGTCCAGCGCGGCGGTGGTCAGCCGCTGCAGGCAGGCGGCGGTCTCGGTGCCGGCGTAGCCGCCGCCCACCACCACGAACTGCAGCCGCTCCTCGCGCTCGGTCCGGTCCAGGGTGGCGGCGGCCAGGTCGAGCTGGGCGATCACGTGGTCGCGGATGTAGGTGGCCTCCGCCAGCGTCTTCATGCCGCGCGCGTGCTCGGACAGGCCGGGGATGTCGAAGGTGCGGGTGACGCTGCCGGGCGCCAGCACCAGGTAGTCGTAGGGCTCCACGACCTCCTGGTCGGTGATCTTGCGGATGATGGCCACCTTGGCCCGCGGATCGATGCCGATCGCGCCGCCCGGGATCACGTCGGTGCGGCGCAGCGAGCGGCGCAGCGAGACGGAGACCGACTGCGGGGTCAGCACCCCGGCGGCGACGTGCGGCAGCAGCGGCAGGTAGAGCTGGTAGCTGAACGGGGCGACCAGCGTGATCTGGGCCTCCGTGGCGGCGAGCTTGCGCTCCAGTCGGCGGGCGCACTCCAGTCCGGCGAAGCCGCCGCCCACCACCAGGATCCGAGGACGTTCCATCATTGATTCCTTCGCTGGGCGAGGTCCTGCGCCAGGCGCGGGGCCCGGTATGACGGGGTGACAACTCTCCGTCACCCTCGCACGCGGGCCGGGGGCGCGCCACCGCAGCAGGGCGGATGGGTAGGGTTGGCGCGTGCTTCGTGAAGTGACCGCCGTGCGGTACGTGACCCCGCTGCGCGAGGGCGGCTCGATGCCCGGCCTGGTGGCCGGGGACGACGGCCGGCTCTACGCGCTCAAGTGGAGCGGGGCGGCCCAGGGCCGCAAGGCGCTGGTGGCCGAGGTACTGGCGGGGGAGCTGGGGCGCGCCCTGGGCCTGCCGGTGCCCGAACTGGTGCGGCTGTGGCTGGACCCGGTGCTGGCGCGCAGCGAGCCGGAGCAGCAGATCCAGGAGCAGATGCGGGCCAGCGGCGGGTTGAACGTCGGGCTGGCCTTCGAGAGCGGGGCGCTCAACTTCGACCCGCTCTGCTTCGGGGTCGATCCGGAGCTGGCGGCCCGGGTGCTCTGGTTCGACGCGCTGATCAACAACGTGGACCGGTCCTGGCGCAACCCCAACCTGCTGGTGGTCGGCGGCGAGCTGCGGCTGATCGACCACGGCGCGAGCCTGATCTTCCACCACCACTGGCCGGGCGCGGCCAACTGGACCCGGCGCGGCTACGACGCGGGGGACCACGCGCTGGCGCGGTTCGCGCTGCCGCTCGCCGCGGTGGACGAGGAGCTGGCCGCGCGGGTCACCCCCCAGCTGCTGGCGGCGGCCGCGGCGGCGGTGCCGGAGGAGTTCCTGGTGGACGAGCCGGGGTTCGCGGGGCCGGCCGAGGTGCGGGCCGCGTACGCGGCGCAGCTGACGGCGCGGCTGGCCGGGCCCAGGGAGTGGCTGCCGGTCCTGGAGGTGACGGCGTGACGGAGCAGGAGCTGCGGGAGTACGAGTACGCGGTGGTGCGTGCGGTGCCCCGGGTGGAGCGGGGGGAGTGCGTCAACGTCGGCGTGCTGCTCTACTGCCGCTGGCAGGAGCGGCTGGTGGTCCGCACCCTGCTGCCCGGGGCCAAGCTGCGCGCGCTGGACCCGGCGGTGGACCTGGACGGGGTGGCGCGGGCGCTGCGCGGGATCGAGGCGGTGGCCGAGGGCGGGCCGGCGGCCGGCCCGGCCGCCCAGGACAGCCCCGGCCGGCGGTTCCGCTGGCTGACCGCGCCGCGCAGCGCGGTGGTCCAGCCCGGCCCGGTGCACACCGGCCTGACCGCCGACCCGGAGGCCGAACTGGCCCGCCTGTTCGCCGAGCTGGTGGCGTAGCGGAGCTGCTCGGTTGAGCAGGTGAAACCTGGAGTTAATAAAGCTCTTATGCGTAATCTGATCCCATGGCTCCCATGACGACCGCCACCCCCGACATCACCACCACCGACCTGATGGACGCGGTGGCGGCGGTGAGCTCCGCCTTCTTCGTCGACTTCGCGGGCGCGGCGGGCCGGCACGGGCTCAGCTCCTCGCAGGCCAAGGCGCTCGGCGTGGTCACCGAGGCGGTCCCGATGCGGGCGCTGGCCGGCCGGCTGGGCTGCGACGCCTCCAACGTCACCGGCATCGTCGACCGGCTGGAGGGCCTCGGCTTCGCCCGCCGCGAGGCGGCCGCCACCGACCGCCGGGTCAAGATCGTCACGATCACCGACGCCGGCCGCGAGGTGCTGCTGCGGATCCGCGCCGACATGGGCCGGGCGCACCGCGCGCTGGAGTCGCTGGACGGGGAGCAGCGGGCCGCGCTGCTGGCCATGTGCGCCCAGCTGCTGCCGCTGCTCGAAGCCTGACCCCGGGCCGGGCGAGGGGGAACACGGGTGGTGCACGGCTGGCTGGGCGACGTCTCGCTCGCCCTGGTGGTGCTGGTCGGCGCCTCGGTGCAGCGGATGGCCGGGATCGGCTTCGCGCTGGTGAGCGCCCCGGCGCTGGCGCTGCTGCTCGGCGCCTCCCAGGGCGTGGTGCTGTCCAACTGCGCGGCCGGTGCGATCAGCGCGATCGGCCTGGCCACCGCCTGGCGCCAGGTGCGCCCGAAGGCGATGCTGCCGCTGGTCGCGGCGGCCGCCTGCACCGTGCCGGCCGGCGCCTGGGTGGCCCGCCGGCTGCCCGAACCGCAACTGCTCGCGGTCACCGGCGCGCTGGTGACGGTCGCGGTGCTGCTGGTGCTGCGCGGCGCCCGGGTGCCCGCGCTGCGCGGGCGCGGCGGGGCCGCAGTGGCCGGTGCGGCCAGCGGCTTCATGAACTCCGCCGCCGGGGTGGGCGGCCCGGCGGTCTCGCTCTACGCGGTCAACGCGGGGTGGACGGTCCGCGAGTTCGTGCCGAACGCGCAGTTCTACGGGCTGCTGGTCAACCTGTTCTCGATCGCCGCCAAGGGCACGCCGCGGCTGCCCGGAGCGGCCTGGCTCGCGGTGGCCGCCGCGCTGGCGGGCGGGGCGGTGGTCGGCCACCGGCTGGCCGACCGGGTGCCGGAGGCCCGGGCCCGCCGGGTGGTGCTGCTGCTGGCCCTGGGCGGCGGGGTCACCACCCTGGCCAAGGGCCTGCTCGCCTGGTAGGGCCTGCCTACGGGCCGGGCTGACCTCGACTGTTAGGCTTGCGAAGCGTGAGCGCGAAGCCCCTGATCCCCAATGTCCTGGCCGCCCGGTACGCCTCGGCCACCCTGGCCCAGCTGTGGTCCCCCGAGCACAAGGTGGTGCTGGAGCGCCACCTGTGGCTGGCCGTCCTCAAGGCCCAGCGGGACCTCGGCATCGACGTCCCCGAGACCGCCGTCGCCGACTACGAGCGAGTGGTCGACCAAGTCGACCTGGCCTCCATCGCCAACCGTGAGCGGGTCACCCGGCACGACGTCAAGGCCCGGATCGAGGAGTTCAGCGAGCTCGCCGGCCACGAGCAGATCCACAAGGGGATGACCTCCCGGGACCTGACCGAGAACGTCGAGCAGCTGCAGGTGCGCCAGTCCCTGGAGCACGTGCGCGACCGCACGGTGGCCGTCCTGGTCCGCCTCGGCCGGCTCGCCGCCGAGCACGCCGAGCTGGTGATGGCCGGCCGCTCGCACAACGTCGCCGCGCAGGCCACCACGTTGGGCAAGCGGTTCGCCAGCATCGCCGACGAGCTGCTGGTCGCGTTCGCCCGGCTGGAGGAGCTGATCGCCCGCTACCCGCTGCGCGGGATCAAGGGCCCGGTCGGCACCGCCCAGGACATGCTCGACCTGCTGGGCGGCGACGCCGACAAGCTCGCCGAGCTGGAGCAGCGGGTGGCCGGCCACCTCGGCTTCGACAACGTCTTCACCAGCGTCGGCCAGGTCTACCCGCGCTCGCTGGACTTCGAGGTGCTCACCGCCCTGGTGCAGCTGGCCGCCGCGCCGTCCAGCCTGGCCAAGACCATCCGCCTGATGGCCGGTCACGAGCTGGTGACCGAGGGCTTCAAGGAGGGCCAGGTCGGCTCCTCGGCGATGCCGCACAAGATGAACACCCGGTCCTGCGAGCGGGTCAACGGCCTCGCGGTGATCCTGCGCGGCTACGCCTCGATGACCGGCGAGCTGGCCGGCGACCAGTGGAACGAGGGCGACGTCTCCTGCTCGGTGGTGCGCCGGGTCGCGCTGCCGGACGCCTTCTTCGCCTTCGACGGCCTGCTGGAGACCTTCCTGACGGTGCTGGACGAGTTCGGCGCCTTCCCGGCCGTGATCGAGGCCGAGCTGGACCGCTACCTGCCGTTCCTGGCCACCACCAAGGTGCTGATGGGCGCGGTGCGGGCCGGGGTCGGCCGCGAGGTCGGGCACGAGGTGATCAAGGAGCACGCGGTCGCCTCGGCGCTCGCCATGCGGGCCGGCGCCCGGGAGAACGAGCTGCTCGACCGCCTGGCCGCCGACCAGCGGATCCCGCTGGACCGGGCCGCGCTGGACGCGCTGCTGGCCGACCGGCTCTCCTTCACCGGCGCGGCCGGTGCCCAGGTGGCCGTGCTGGTCGAGCGGATCGGCGAGGTCGCGGCCCGGTACCCGGCGGCGGCCAAGTACGCCCCCGGCGACATCCTCTAGCCGCTCCGGCCTCAGCCGGTCGACCCCGGGAACTCGTGCCC
>NZ_JBHYKG010000432.1:0-5598 GCF_042741245.1 Kitasatospora sp. NPDC058965 | reverse complement strand
AGTACGACCCAGTACGAGGGCCTCCGCCCGGCACGCCGAGAGCACGCACCGGACGCCGCTCCTTGACGGGCAAAGGTTGCCTGACGCGGCACTAGACGGTGGCCCGGCCGAGCGGCCGGGCCACCGTCGAGCGGGCGCTCGGTGGGCGTCAGGCGCGCGGGCGCCAGAGCTGCCACCAGTGCTCGCGCGGCGGCAGCGGCGGGGTCGGGACGGCCGAGTCCGGCTCGGCGTGCCCGGCGTAGCCCGGGGCGTGGTGCCAGGAGTGCTCCACGGTGGCGATCCGGCCGGCCCGCATGATCCGCACGGTGTGGCCGCCGCAGCCGGGGCAGGTGGGCTTGAGCAGCGGGGAGGGCACCCGCACCCCGTTGGCGTGGTACTGGATCACCAGGTGCCCGTCGCGGGCCCGGTGGTGCTCGATGTCGTAACCCTGCTCCCAGCCGTACCCGCAGTTGAGGCAGGCGAAGGAGTACGCCTCCTGGACCGTTTCGGTGCCCTGGCGGGTGGCGCCGGCCAGGTGCGGCGCGGCCGTGCCGCCGGTTCCGGAGTGCGTGACGGGTTCGGTCACGCCGGTCAACGGGCTACCGATGGTCTCGCTCATCTCAGTCTCCCAGCGCCCGCCGGACGTTCGTCCGGTCCGGGTCTTTCCATCCGATGGAATGCCCAGGCGCCCCGACCCGATGCCCGTCTTGCCAAGACTTGGACACAGGTTTGGCAACCCTGTACGAACGGGGCGGAAACCCCAGCTCAGCCGGGGTTTCGCTTTACCTTTCCGGACCTTGTCTTTCCACCGTACGCGCGTGGGGGGCGGGGTGCGAGGGAACTTCCCGGCCGGCCGGTCAGCCCGCGTGCTTGGCCGCCACCACGGCGTCGAAGACCTCCCGCTTGGGCAGCGCGAGCTCGGCGGCCACCGCCGCGATGGCCTCCTTGCGCCGCTCGCCCGCCGCCTCCCGGCCGGCCACCAGGGCCGCCAGCTCGGCGGCGCTCAGCTGTGCCGGGGCGGCCGGCGGGGCGCCGGCGACCACCACGGTGATCTCGCCGCGCACGCCCTCGGCGGCCCAGGCGGCCAGCTCGCCCAGCGGACCGCGCTTGACCTCCTCGTAGGTCTTGGTCAGCTCCCGGCAGACCGCGGCCGCCCGCTCGGTGCCGAAGGCCTCGGCCATCGCGGCCAGCGTCTCGGCGATCCGGTGCGGGGCCTCGAAGAAGACCATGGTGCGCGGCTCGGCGGCGATCTGGGCCAGCGCCCGGGCCCGGTCGCCGGTCTTGCGCGGCAGGAACCCCTCGAAGGTGAAGCGGTCCACCGGCAGCGCGGACAGCGCCAGCGCGGTGAGCACCGCGGACGGGCCCGGCACCGCCGTCACCGTGATCCCGGCCGCGACGGCGGCCGCGACCAGCCGGTAGCCGGGGTCGGAGACCGAGGGCATCCCGGCGTCGGTCACCAGCAGCACCCGGGCACCGCCGGTGAGCGCCTCGACCAGCTCGGGGGTGCGGCCCTGCTCGTTGCCCTCGAAGTAGGAGAGCACCCGGCCGGCCGGGGTCACCCCGAGCGCCTGGGTGAGCCGGCGCAGCCGGCGGGTGTCCTCGGCGGCGATCACGTCCGCCGCGGCCAGCTCGGTGAGCAGTCGGGGCGGGGCGTCCGCCACGTCGCCGATGGGGGTCCCTGCCAGTACCAGTACTCCAGTCACGGCGCCCATCCTGTCAGGTCCGGATGGTGGCGCAGAATCGTGACGAACCGGGCAGCTTTCCCACAGGGGCTTCTGCTTTCGGGCCCCACCCCTACGATGTGCGGGTGAACGGCGAGACGGCGGCTGAGGCGACAGTGGTCGAGACCACTGCGCAGACCCTCGGGAGCCCGGTCCAGGCGGACCAGGGCGACCCCGGCGATCCGGCGATACCCGCGCCGCGCGCGGCCGAACAGGCCGCGCGGACCGGCTGGGTCGCCCGGCTCGCCGCGTTCGGCTACCGGGCGCCGGCACCGGTGCCGGTGGCCGGGCGACTGGTCCCGCCGATGCCGGACGGCCCCGGGGTCACGCCCGACCGGGTGCCGCCCTCGCCGCTGCTGCTGCGCGCGGGCGTGCGGCTGCCGGACCCGCTGTGGTCCTGGCTCTGCCGCTGGTCCGGCTGGCTCGGCCCGATCGGCGTGGCGCTGTTCGGCGCCCTGCTGCGGTTCTGGCACCTGGGCACCCCCGGCGGGATCATCTTCGACGAGACGTACTACGCCAAGGACGCCTACGCGCTCTGGCAGAACGGCTACGAGACCAACTGGTCCGACGGCGCCAACTCGCAGATCCTCGGCCACCCGCAGGTGATCCCGTACAAGACCGACCCGGCCTTCGTGGTGCACCCGCCGGTCGGCAAGTGGATCATCGGCGTCGGCGAGCAGCTGTTCGGGATGCACCCGGTGGGCTGGCGGTTCATGGTCGCGCTGCTCGGCAGCCTGTCGATCCTGATGCTGGCCCGCATCGCCCGCCGGCTCTTCCGCTCCACCCTGCTGGGCTGCGTGGCCGGCCTGCTGCTCTCGGTGGACGGCCTGCACTTCGTGATGAGCCGCACCGCCCTGCTCGACCTGGTGGTGATGTTCTGGATCCTGGCCGCCTTCGGCTTCCTGCTGCTGGACCGGGACCACACCCGGGGCAGGATCGCCCGCCTGCTGGACGAGTCGCCCGACTCGGTGCGGGCGCACGCGATGAAGCTGGGGCTGCGCCCGTACCGCCTGGCGGCCGGCGTCTGCGTCGGACTGACCTGCTCGACCAAGTGGAGCGGGATGTACGTGGCGGCCTTCTTCGGGCTGCTCACCGTCTTCTGGGACCTGGGCGCCCGCCGCCTGGCCGGGGCCCGGCGGCCGGTGTGGACCACGCTGCGCCGCGACGCCCTGCCCGCCTTCGCCTCGATCGTGGTGGTCTCGGCGGTCGTCTACGTCTCCTCCTGGTCCGGCTGGCTGGCCAGCAGCTCGGTGCCGGGCAAGGGCGGCTACGGGCGCGACTGGGCCGTGGGGCGGCACGGGCTCTCCTCGGAGTTCGTCTCGCTGCCGGTCCTGGGCAAGGTGCGGATGCCGTTCCAGGTGGACATGACCTGGGTGCCCGCGGGCCTGCGGTCGCTCTGGCACTACCACGGGCAGATGTACGACTTCAACGTCAACCTGCACAGCCCGCACATGTACCAGTCCAACCCGTGGAGCTGGCTGGTGCTCGGGCGGCCGGTCTCCTTCTACTACGAGTCGCCCAAGTTCGGGCAGAGCGGCTGCCGGGCCAGCGAGTGCGCCTCCGAGGTGCTGGCGATCGGCACCCCGCTGCTCTGGTGGGCGGGCCTGATCGGACTGGTCTACTGCCTGTTCCGGTGGGCGCTGCGCCGCGACTGGCGGGCCGGGGCGATCCTCTGCGCCCTGGGCGCGGGGCTGCTGCCCTGGTTCGAGTACCAGACGCGCACCATCTTCCTGTTCTACGCGGTGGCCTTCGTGCCGTTCCTGGTGCTGGCCGCGACGATGCTGGTCGGGGCGCTGATCGGGCCGAGCGGGGCGAGCTACGAACGGCGGCTGGTGGGCGGTGCGGCGGCCGGCGTGCTGGTGCTGCTGATCGTCTGGAACTTCCTCTACTTCTACCCGCTGTACACGGGACAGGTGATCCCGATGACGGACTGGCGGGCCAGGATGTGGTTCACCAGCTGGATCTGAGCCGGGCGACCTGAGCTGCGCCGATCCGAAACCGCGGCGTCTGTACCAGGTCTGTCACGAGCGGTCCCCTGTCGCGGGTGCACCGGTGGGGGCCGCTTAGGCTGGGCTGTCCTCACCAGCCGCCATCAGGGGAGCTCCTCATGCGCCAGGGCGCCAAGGCCGCCGTCATCAGTGCCGTCGCAGTCGCCATGCTGGCGGGCGGCGGCTACGGGGCGTACGCCCTCTTCGGTTCCGGCGGGTCGTCCGCCGCGGCCGGGCCCAAGCAGCGCACGGTGGTCGCCGAGCCGCCCTCCCCGGAGCTGGCGGCGACCGGCGAGAAGGAGTTCCTGGACGCCTGGGCCAAGGGCGACCTGGACGCGGCCAGCAAGGCGACCGACGACCCGGCCACCGCGCTCGCGGCACTGACCGCCTTCCGGGACAAGGTGAAGCCGAGCGCGCTGACCCTGACCCCGGGCGCCGCGGCCACCCCGGCCGCCTTCGCCTCGGCCACCGCCGGCCCGTCCGGCGCGCCGACCGCCAAGCCGTCCGGCTCGCCGAGCCCGGGCGCCCCGGCCAGCGCCGCGCCCTCGGCCGCGGCGACGCCGACCGGCCAGGTGATGATGAACTTCAAGTCGAAGGTCGAGTTCGCGGGCACCACCAACGTCTGGCAGTACACCGGGTACGCGGGCATGGTGAAGATGAGCGACGGCAAGGCCGCGGTGCACTGGGCCCCGACCGTGATCCACCCGCACCTGGGCCCGGGCGAGACCATCACCACCCAGCCGGTCTTCAACCCGCCGACCAAGGTGACCGACCGCAAGGGCCAGTCGCTGGCCAACCTCCACTCGCTGGACCAGATCGTCAAGGTCTTCCAGTCCGGCACCAGCGCCGGCGACCCGGCCGACGCCGGCACCGGTGTGGTGATCACCAACGACGCCGGCAAGGGCAAGCCCGAGCCGCTCTTCACGGTGGTCGACCCCAAGCCGGGCAAGCCGTTCAAGCTGACCATCGACGCCACCCTGCAGGCCGCCGCCGAGAAGGCGGTCAACGACGGCAACGCCAAGGCCAACAAGGGCGCCGGCCTGGTGGCGATCGAGCCGAGCACCGGGAACATCCTGGCCATCGCCGGCGCCCCGCTCGGCGGCTACAACATCGGGCTGCTCGGGGCCACCGCGCCGGGCTCCACCATGAAGATCATCACCGCCACCGGCCTGCTGGAGTCCGGCCTGGACACCACCAGCACGATGCCGTGCCCGGAGACCTTCACCACCGGCCAGACCTACAAGAACGACTTCAAGGGCGACCACCTCGACAACACCCTGATGCAGGACTTCACCGTCTCCTGCAACACCGCCTTCATCAAGCAGGGCCTGACCTCGATGCAGTCCGGGCAGCTGGCCAAGGTGGCGCAGGACGTCTACGGGATCGGCACCCCCTGGAAGATCGCGCCGGGGATCAGCACGGTGGACGGCTCGGTGCCCGGGCCCGGCCAGACCAAGGACGAGACCGCGGGCGAGTTCATGGGCCAGGGCAAGGTGCTGATGAACCCGCTGGCGATGGCCTCGGTGGCGGCCACCGTGGAGAGCGGGCAGTTCAAGCAGCCGATCCTGGTGGAGGGTCAGCAGCAGGTGCAGGCGGCCCGCCAGCTCTCCCCCGACGTGCTGTCCAAGCTGCGCGCGATGATGCACAGCGTGGTGACCGACCCCAGCGGCACCGCCACCCCGGTGATGGGCGGGATCAGCGGCACCCAGTTCGGCGGCAAGACCGGTACCGCCGAGACCACCCCGAACGCCCCGACCAACAGCTGGTTCACCGGCTACCGGGACAACCTGGCGGTCTGCGCGGAGGTGCTGCAGGGCGGCTTCGGCGCGGACACCGCCGCCCCGGCCGTGGCCGAGGTGCTCAAGGTCGGCAACGCGGGCTGACGCAGAGACGCACGGACGGGGGCGGGC
>NZ_JBHYKG010000431.1:0-5631 GCF_042741245.1 Kitasatospora sp. NPDC058965 | reverse complement strand
GGCCGGGGCGCCGGTCCGCCGGGCGCGGCCGGCGCCGGCGCGCCGCCGAAGCCGGCCGGCCCCGCACCCCGGGAGCCCTCGGCCCGCAGGTCCACGACGTCGAACTCGGGGTCGGCCGGCTTCTTGACCGACCGGGTGCTGCGCCGGACGGTCCGACTGCGTTCGGCAGCGGCGGGCGTGCCGGGCAGCGGCGTGCGGTCGAAGCCGCGCGGCAGCAGCTCGTCGTGGTCGGCGAAGAGCCCGTCGAGGCCGGCCGGCGGCTCGCGCCAGCCGGAGGGGGCCGGCGCGGGCCGCCGGCGGCCGATCCGCAGCGAGCGCAGCTCGGGCAGGCGGCCCGGCCGGCGCAGGTCGGCGGTGGAGAGGGCGAGGCGGACACCCGTCCAGTCCTCGCCGGTGCGCTGGGCGACGGCGGCGCGCAGGGTCAGCGTGCCGCTGCCGGAGCCCGGGCTGTGGTCGAGCCGGTAGCTGGGGTACCAGCGGGCGCTCGGCACCCGGTACTCGACGCCGACGGTGACCGGGGCGGTGGGGACGGGCGTGTCCGGGGCGTCCGCGGCGAGGGTGACCAGGACCGTGGTGCCGGTCCGCACCGGTGCCCGGCGCGCCGCGGTCGAGCTGCGGGCCACCCGGTCGCGCAGCAGGTCGCGCCGGTGCTCGGCGAGCTCGACCTGCTCGCGGACCTCCTCGGCCCGGGCCTGCAGCGCGCCCAGCCGCTCGGCCACGAAGTCGGCCAGGGCCAGCAGGGCCCCGGCGGGCGCCCGGCGGTGCGCGGGGGCGTCCGGCACGGGCGCGGGCGGGACGGCGCGCAGCGCGGCGGTCTGCACGATCCGGTCGTCCAGGGTCCGGGCGCGCAGCACCAGCGCCCGCAGTTCCTCCTCGGCGGCGGCCAGGTCGCGGCGCAGCGCGGGCAGCTCGGCGGTGGTCCCGACCTCGGCCGTGGCGGCCGTGCGGACCTCGGTGATCCGCCAGCCCGGCGGGCCGTCGGGCAGCGCGGCGCGCAGCGTGCGGTGCTCGACGACGGCGGGCAGGCCGGTGAGCCGCAGGCGGACCCGCGGCACGGCGTCCGGGCCGGCGCCGGCCGGCGGGGCGGGCAGCCGCCCGCCGGCCAGCCGGAGGCAGACGGCGCCGGAGTCGTGCACCACCACGGAGTCGAGCTCGGTGGGCCAGTCGGTCACTGACGGGTCGTCTACCGGCCGAAGCGTCACGGAGATGCACCCCTTCCCTGTGCGAGAGCTGTGCGGTGCGAGCGCTGTGCGCGGGTCGCGGGGCCAGTCTGCCGGGTCGGGGCGACAGCTGTCTCCCGCCCCCGCGAGCGTGCCCCGCAGCCGCGCCCGCGGCGCGGGCGGGGCCGGGGGAGCGTCGGCCCGGGCGGTACGGGAGGATGGGAGCACGTCCCGCGCCCGATCCCCAGGAGAGCCTCCCGCCATGCGCACTGTCGCCGTCGTCGGCACCGGTCTGATCGGCACCTCCGCCGCGCTCGCGCTCTCGGCCCGGGGGATCACGGTCCACCTGGAGGACGCCGACCCGGACGCGGCCCGCACCGCGGCCTCGCTCGGCGCCGGCACCGTGGAGGAGCCCGCCGGCCCGGTCGACCTGGCCGTGGTGGCGGTGCCGCCGGCGCTGGTCGGCAAGGTGCTGGCGGACTGCCAGCGGCGCGGCCTGGCCCGCTGCTACACCGACGTGGCCAGCGTCAAGGCCGGCCCGCGCGAGGAGGTCGCCGCGCTCGGCCTGGACACCGCGCACTACATCGGCGGCCACCCGATGGCCGGCCGGGAGCGGTCCGGCCCGCTGGCCGCCCGGGCCGACCTGTTCGAGGGCCGCCCCTGGGTGCTGACCCCCACCCCCGACACCGACACCGAGACGCTGAACGCCGCGCTGGAGCTGGTCGCGCTCTGCGGCGCGATGCCGGTGGTGATGGACGCGGCCGCGCACGACCGCGCGGTGGCCCTGGTCTCGCACGCCCCGCAGTTGCTCTCCTCGCTGGTCGCGGCCCGGCTGGAGCACGCCGACGACACCGCGGTGCGGCTGGCCGGCCAGGGCGTGCGCGACGTGACCCGGATCGCCGCCTCCGACCCGCGGATGTGGCTGGACATCCTGGCCGCCAACGCCGGGGTGGTGGCCGACATCCTGGACGACGTGGTCACCGACCTGCGGGACACGGTGGCCGCGCTGCGCGCGCTGGAGAGCGGCGACGAGGCCGCCCGGCTGGGCGGCAGCGCCGGCATCGAGGCCGTGATGCGGCGCGGCAACCTCGGCCACGCCCGGATCCCGGGCAAGCACGGTGCCCCGCCCACCCGGTACGAGACCGTGGTGGTGGCGATCGGCGACCAGCCGGGCGAGCTGGGCCGGCTGTTCCGCGAGGTGGCGCGGGCCGGGGTCAACGTGGAGGACGTGGCGATCGACCACTCGGCCGGCCGCCAGGTCGGCCTGGTGCAGCTCTCGGTCAACCCGGGCGCGGTGCACCAGCTGGGGGTGGCGCTGACCGAGCGCGGTTGGGACGTGCGGGACTGAGTCCCGCCCCGGCCCCGCTCCGCAGGCGGACGGCGGGGCCCGCCCGGTCGTCTAACCTTGAGGTATCTCCCCCGGGTGTCGAGAAGAGAGGTTCCCCCGTGGACACTGCCGACCGAGCGCACGCCCCGGTCGTCGTCGCCATCGACGGACCCTCCGGCTCCGGCAAGTCGACCGTCTCCCGCGCGGTGGCGGCCCGACTGGGCCTGAGCTTCCTGGACACCGGTGCCATGTACCGGGCGATGACCTGGTGGATGCTGGCCAACGAGGTGGACGTGGCGGACGCCGAGGCGGTCGCCATCGCCTGCGGCAAGCCGGTGATCGTCTCCGGCACCGACGCGGACGGCCCGACCATCACGGTCGACGGCGTGGACGTCGCCGGCCCGATCCGCGGCCCGGAGGTGACCGCCGGCGTCAGCGCGGTGGCCGCGGTGCCCGCGGTCCGCAGCCGCCTGGTGGAGCTGCAGCGCGGCTGCGCCGAGCTGGCCGAGCGCGGCATCGTCGCCGAGGGCCGGGACATGGGGACCGTGGTCTTCCCGGCCGCCACCGTGAAGGTGTTCCTGACCGCCTCCGAGACGGCCCGGGCCGAGCGGCGCGCCGCCGAGCTGCGGGCCAAGGGCGTGGACGAGGCGACCATCGCCGTGATGGCCGCCGACCTGGGCCGGCGCGACGCCGCCGACTCGTCCCGGGCCACCGCCCCGCTGGCCCAGGCCGCGGACGCGGTGCTGGTGGACACCAGTGAGCTGACGCTGGAGCAGGTCGTCGACACCGTGGTGGAGTTGGTCGCGCAGCGGGCCGGCCACCCGAGCGCGGCCTGAGGCCCGCGGTCGGCGGACACCGTCGCCGACCGAGAATCATTTTTTCGCGCTGCCCGGGCTGCCGAAGCCCGGGCAGGTACGCACGGTCCGCCCCCGTTCCGGGGCGGGCCGGGAAACGGAACAGACGAAGATGAGCAACGAGCACCTGCCCGCCCACGGCGAGCTGGACGACTCCGAGTACGCCGAGTTCATGCAGTACGCCGAGGAGGAGGGCTTCGAGGGCGAGGACCTCGACCTCGACCCGCACGCCCACGTGCCGCTGCCGGTGCTGGCCGTGGTCGGCCGCCCGAACGTCGGCAAGTCGACCCTGGTCAACCGGATCATCGGTCGGCGCGAGGCGGTCGTCGAGGACAAGCCCGGCGTGACCCGCGACCGGGTGCAGTACGAGGCCACCTGGAACGGACGCCGGTTCAAGCTGGTGGACACCGGCGGCTGGGAGATCGACGTCCTCGGCATCGACGCGATGGTGGCCGCGCAGGCCGAGCTCGGCATCGAGACCGCCGACGCGGTGCTCTTCGTGGTGGACGCCACGGTCGGCGCCACCGACACCGACGAGGCCCTGGTCAAGCTGATCCGCCGGGCCGGCAAGCCGGTGGTGCTGTGCGCCAACAAGGTGGACGGCCCGTCCACCGAGGCCGAGGCCGCCTACCTCTGGTCGCTCGGCCTGGGCGAGCCCTACCCCGTCTCGGCGCTGCACGGCCGCGGTTCCGGCGACCTGCTGGACGCCGTGATGGCCGCGCTGCCGGAGGCGCCGCCGCAGACGTTCGGCGTGCCGACCGGCGGCCCGCGCCGGGTGGCGCTGATCGGCCGGCCCAACGTCGGCAAGTCCAGCCTGCTCAACAAGGTGGCGGGCGAGGAGCGGGTGGTGGTCAACGAGCTGGCCGGCACCACCCGGGACCCGGTCGACGAGATGATCGAGCTGGGCGGCAAGACCTGGAAGTTCGTCGACACCGCCGGCATCCGCCGCCGGGTCCACCTGACCGCGGGCGCCGACTTCTACGCCTCGCTGCGCACCTCCGCCGCGCTGGAGAAGGCCGAGGTCGCGGTGGTCCTGATCGACTGCAGCGAGCCGCTGGCCGAGCAGGACACCCGGATCATCTCGATGGCGGTGGACGCCGGCCGCGCCGTGGTGATCGCCTACAACAAGTGGGACCAGCTCGACGAGGAGCGCCGCTACTACCTGGAGCGGGAGATCGAGCAGGACCTGGTCCAGGTCCAGTGGGCGCCCCGGGTCAACGTCTCGGCGAAGACCGGTCGGCACATGGAGAAGCTGGTCCCGGCGATCGAGACCGCGCTGGAGGGCTGGGAGACCCGGATCCCCACCGCCAAGCTGAACGCCTTCCTCGGCGAGCTGGTCGCCGCCCACCCGCACCCGATCCGCGGCGGCAAGCAGCCGCGCATCCTGTTCGGGACCCAGGCCGGCACCAAGCCGCCGCGCTTCGTGCTCTTCGCCTCCGGCTTCCTGGAGGCGGGCTACCGGCGGTTCGTCGAGCGTCGGCTGCGCGAGGAGTTCGGCTTCGTCGGGACGCCGATCTCGATCTCGGTGCGGGTGCGCGAGAAGCGCAAGAAGAAGTAGCAGCTTCGTACGACGGTGCCCGGGTGACGATGCGTCACCCGGGCACCGGGCTGTTCCGCCCCGTTGGTCAGGACTGGCCCGGCGGCAGCGAGAGCAGCCCGCCGCGGTGCCGGCCGGGGGTGGCCGGGGCGGGCACGGTGGGCGGCTGGGCGGGCGAGGGCAGGGTGACCGGGGCCAGGTAGCCGGTGGCCACCCAGCCCTGGCCTACGCTCGGCGGCTGGTGCTGCTGCTGGGCCTGCGGCTGCTGGGTGTGCTGGGCCTGGTGCACCGGCTGCTGCGGGTGGTGCACCTGCTGCTGGGCCGGGACCTGCTGGGCCGGG
Organism: Kitasatospora sp. NPDC058965; assembly: GCF_042741245.1. Taxonomy (NCBI): domain Bacteria; kingdom Bacillati; phylum Actinomycetota; class Actinomycetes; order Kitasatosporales; family Streptomycetaceae; genus Kitasatospora; species Kitasatospora sp. NPDC058965. The sequence goes on along the minus strand of NZ_JBHYKG010000431.1, from coordinate 412 downwards.
ACGAACTGCTGCGGCGCCGGGTAGCCGGCGAACGGCTGGTGCGGCGGGACCTGGCCCGGGTACGGCTCGCCGCCGTACTCCTGGCGCGGCTCCTCCAGCGCCCGGTAGCCCTCCAGCGCGGCCGGGTGCGGCGGCGCGGCGGCCGCCACGGTGAGGCCGAGCCGACCCGGGTAGGAGCGCTCGCGGACCGCGAAGCCGGTGAACCGCATGTCCTCCTCGCCGGACCGGTCACCGGGCAGCGCCCGGAAGAGGCGCCGGTACTCGGAGTACAGCTCGTCGTAGATCGGGGTCGGGGCGCTCGGATGCTCCGCGTCGTACGACGGCCTCATCGCCGGGATCCCTCGGGACGCGCTGGTCTGGCGGAAGGCTGAGGTCACGTCGTAGCTGTACACGCAGGGCCCAACGAGCGAGC
>NZ_JBHYKG010000430.1:0-5632 GCF_042741245.1 Kitasatospora sp. NPDC058965 | reverse complement strand
GCGGGCGGGTCCGCCGACGCCTCGGCCGGTTCGAGCGCGGCGCCCGGGGGAGCGTCCTCGCCGAAGCAGTCGGCCGCAGTGATCACCGTCGACCGGGCCGCCGGTCGGTGCTGGGTGGAACCTCAGGTGGTGCCGGGGGTGGATCAGAGGTGGGTCACGGAGCCGCAGACACCGAAGTCCAGCGCGAGGAAGCCGTAGCTGCTGATGTCGTTGCCGGCGGTGGTGTCGTTGCAGATCCAGCCGAGCGGGCCGAAGACGTTCTGGATCGCGGTGGCCTGGGTGTTGGTGCCGTTCCACTCCGCGTCACGGAACACGTTGTAGACCACGCGGCCGTAGTTGGTGCCCGCGAAGGTGGCGTTCAGCGCGCCCGAGGAGATCGGGTTGGTGCCGTCCACGCTGCGCAGGGACAGGTAGCCCTTGTTGTCGGTGGTGGTGGTGTGGCCGTTCAGCTGGCCGATGTAGTGCGCGGCGGAGTACGGGAAGACCGCGTTGGCGTCGTTGAACACCGAGTCGGTGCCCTCGTTCTCCTCCGGGGTGTACGACTGGACGCAGGAGCCCAGGGTCACCGAGCCGGTGCCACCGTTGATGGCCTTCAGGAAGAAGGACCGGGTGCCCGAGCCGTTCTGCGGGATGTACGCCTTGATGGTGGCGTTCGGGCCGGTGTAGCCCGCGATGTCGGTGATCTGGTTCCAGTTGGTCTTGGCGCAGGTGTAGATCGCCTTCAGGTCGGCCGTGGTGAGGTTGGCCGGGGCGTTGCCGGTCGCGTTGCCGGCCCAGGAGACCGCGTCCTTCGCGAAGGCGACGAAGTCGTCGGTGGTCAGGTCACCGGTCTGCGGGGCGCGCGAGGAACGGGCGAAGTCCACCGTGGTGTTGGTGTAGGTGTTCAGCGCGGTGACGCCGTTGCTGGAGCCGTTCGGCCGGGTGATGCTGGTGGCACCGGTCTTGGTGGTGATCGGGCTGGTGCCGGTCGCGTCCCAGCTGTACAGACGCGGCGAGGTGGTGTCGTGGGCCGCGGTCAGCGACGCGTTGTAGTCGGTCGAGAACTGGCCCAGCACGGCCTGGGTGGTGTCCGAGCCGACGCCCACGAGGTCCTGAGCGGCCGGGGTGCCCGACGGGTCGGCCAGGGCCGAACCGGCGGCCACGGTGGCCAGCGAGGTGGCGATCGCGAGGGTCGCGAACAGCTTGGCAGCGGTGTGACGCATGGTGCTCTTCCTCCGGTGGGAGAGGGACGCATGGCGTTGACCGGGACCGGAGCGGTCCCGCACCGGTGGGCCGCCGATCTCCCGGCCCGTCCGGCGGGACCGATCCTGATCCGTCACCGCCGACCCCGGAAGCACCCCGTTCAGTCGGCCGGGTCCCGGTGAATTTCGTGGTTTTGTCGACTTGCAGGTTTAGCGGCTGGCCGCCGCCGGTGCTTCGTGCACCCGCCTGTCGCCCGGTCCGGGCCGCGCGCCGCCGGACGTTCTTCTCGCGGTGGCGGTTCGGGCCGGAACCGGCAACCTGGGGGCCACCGGGGCATCAGCCTCACCACGGCCACCGGCCGTCCTGCCCACCGGAGCGCAACTCCCGTTCCAGTGCGCCGAGTCCGGCCCGGAAGCCGGCCACGCCCTGGCGGCACTGATCACGCCTGAGGTACCCGCGGGCGCTGCGGGCCACCGGCCCCTCGGCGGCCGGGTCGGGCCGGGTGCTGCGCGGCGGCAGGTAGGCGGCCCAGCCCCAGGCGCGCGCCGAGTCCTGCCCGAAGACGTACCGGAGCGAGGCCCGCTCGATCAGCAGTTCCCGCAGGCCGAGCACCAGTTCGGCCTCGGAGCGGTAGAGCCGGGCGGACACCGCGAGCTGCCGCCCGTTCCCGGCGGCCAGCGACCAGCCGACCAGCCGGCCGGCCCCCTGCACCGCGAGCAGCCGGGGCCCCCGACCCCGGCCGGCGCCGGGCGCCGGGCGGTCAGACATCGTCGCCGGGCACCCGCTCGGCCGGTCCGGCCGAGCGGGGGGAGCGCTCCCGCTCCGGCGCGTCGAGCGGCTGGCGCTCCACCAGGGCGACGAACCGGCGGAAGGCGTTCTGACAGGTGGCGTACCGCTCGTAGGCACGACTGCTGCGCGCCTCGGCCGACCCGCGCGCCCCCGGCACCACCCAGATCCACCCGATCCCGTCCCGGACGTGGGTGATCCGGGCGGTCAGCCCGGCGACCTCCACCCGCAGCAGGGCAAAGGCCCGGTGCGCCTCCTGCGACGTGTCGAAGACCGGTGCGGACACGGCGACCACCCGCCCGTTGGGTGCCTTCAGCTGCCACTGGTACCGGCCGTTGGCGGCCCGTTCCACCTGGAAACCGCCCCGCGGGGCCTGCGCTTCCGTTCTCCCCCCACCGTCCCGGCCCACCTCGGCCCACCCGCCCCAGTCCCGACAGCACCGCCCCGGTGGCGGCCGGGGCGGTGGGTGTCGCGTAGAGATCTCGTGCTCGATTGCCGAGCAGGTCAACCGTATGTGTGCTGACCTGGGCGCAGGACCGGTCGGCAGGTCTATTGGCCGGGAAGTTCTCTCTCGTTAAACTTCAGTGGATCGCTAACATTCCCAAGGGAGTTGACGACCAGCCAGGTCCTGCGATCAGCCGCCGAACCAGCCCGGGGCGTCCAGCCGGAACAGCGGGGCGGGGACCATCGCACGCAGGTCGCGCTCCATCGCCCGCACCCGCTCGGCGCCCAGCTCGGCCGCCCAGCGCGAGCGCACCCGCTCGAAGACCTCCGCCGAGCGGGCCAGCAGATCGGTCCCGAGCGCGGTGCGCCGCACCAGCCGGCCGCGGGCGTCGCGCGGGTCCGGCACCCGCTCCACGTAGCCGAGCGCCTCCAGCCGGTCCACCGTCTTGCCGGCCGCCTGCTTGCTCACCCCGAGCCGCCGGCCGATCTCGCTGGCGGTGGCCCCGTGCGGGCCGACCGCCTGCAGCGCGAACCCGTGCGCCGGGCGGGCCTCGGGGTGCCCCTGGCGCGCCAGTTCGGCGTGCAGCTCGTCGATGATCGAGCGGAAGCCGGCGAACAGCAGCAGCGGCAGCTCGAACCCGTAGCCGTCGCCGGGCGGGTCGGTCTCGGTCATGGCGGACTCCTTGCCGGGGATCCTTGCAGTGATGGACAACCTGGTTTACCTTTTTAGTCAACCACGTTGTCCATTGTAGAAGGACCGGCCCGCGAAGGAGCCCGCCATGCCCGCCGCACCGCACGTCTTCCCCGACCACACCCTCGACACCGCACCCGCCGGCGCCCGGCCGACCATGGAATCGGTCACCCGGCACCTGGGCCACCTGCCCGCCGCCGTCGGCCGGCTGGCCACCTCGCCCGAACTGCTGGCGGGGTTCATGAAGGCGAACGCCCTCTTCACCGCGAGCACGCTGGACCCCCTGGCCCGCGAGGTGCTGGTGCTCACCGTCGCCACCCGCAACCAGTGCCACCTGTGCGTGGCGATGCACACCGCCGAACTGCACCGGCTCGGCGCCGATCCGGAGCTGGTCGCGGCGCTGCGCGGCGCGCGGCCGCTGGCCGACGACCGGCTGGAGGCGGTGCGCCGGTTCGTGCTGGAGGTGCTGGCCACCGCCGGCGCGGTGGCGCCCGAGGCGCTCACCGCCTTCCTGGACGCCGGGTTCACCCCGCGCAACGCCCTGGAGGTGGTGCTGGGCATCGGCACCTACACCATGTCCACCCTGGCCAACCGGCTCACCGGCGCGCCGGTCGACCCGCAGCTCGCCGCCCACGCCTGGGAGCCGGCCACCGCCTGACCGCGGGTCAGAGCCGGGCGGACCAGCGCACCCGGGTGCCCCGCCGGCCCGGCCCGGGCTGGTGCCAGGCCGCCCCGCCCAGGTTCTCCGCCCGCCGCCGCAGGTTGGCCAGCCCGCTGCGCCGCCCGCCCTCGGGGATGCCCACCCCGTCGTCGGTCACGGTGAGCAGCACCCCGGGGCGGCCCGGCCGGACCGGCGCCTGCGGGTCGCCCGAGACGGGGTGCCCGGTGGCGTCCAGGTAGACCGTGGTGTCCAGCTCCACACTGACCCGCGAGGCCCGCGCGTGGCGCGCCGCGTTGGACAGGATCTCCCGCAGTGCGGCCAGCAGTTGACGGGCCGTGCCGTCGCCGATCAGGTCCTCCACCGGCCCGCTGAAGGCGACCGAGGGCTTGAAGCCGAGCGCCGCGGCCGCCTGGCCGCACTCGCGCAGCACCCGGGCCCGCAGGGTGTCCGGCTGGTCGCCCTGCTCGTCGTGCTGCAGCGCGTAGATGGTGGTGCGGACCTCCTGGATGGTGGCGTCCAGCTCGTCCACCGCGGTGGCCAGCCGCTCCTTGACCTCCGGCACCACGGCCCGCCGGGCGGCGCTCTCCAGCATCATCCCGGTGGCGAACAGCCGCTGGATCACCAGGTCGTGCAGGTCCCGGGCGATCCGGTCGCGGTCCCGGAAGACCGCCAGGCGCTGCTGGTCGCGCTGGCCCTCGGCCAGCCGCAGGGCGAGCGCGGCCTGCGAGGCGAAGGCGGCGGCGAGCTGCTTCTCGGACTCGCTGAACGCCCGCGCCCCGCGTTCGCGCCAGAGCACCAGCGCGCCCACCGTGCGCCCGGCCGACACCATCGGCAGCGCCATCGACGGGCCGAAGCCGCGGGCCGCCCGCATCACCAGGGCCGGGTCCCGGGACATGTCGTCGAGGAAGACCGACTCGCCGTCCCGCAGCCGGGCGGCGTACCCGGTCCCCGGCACCAGCTCGCCCTCCACCTGCTCGGCGGCCGCCCCCGAGGCGTGCGAGACCCGCAGCCCGCCGTCCCCGGTGGGCAGCATGATCATCCCCAGCGCCGCGTCGGCCAGCTCGCGCACCCGCTCCACCGCCACCCCGAGCGCGGCCTGCGCCGGGTCCCCGGTGAGCAGCGCGGTGGTCAGCGCCGCCGCGCCGGCGATCCACCGCTCGCGCCGCCGGCCCTCCTCGTAGAGCCGGGAGTTCTCGATCGCCACCCCGGCGGCCGCGGCCAGCGCGTGCAGCACCTGGGCGTCCTCCGGGGTGAAGCCGCCGCCGCCGCGCTTCTCGGTCAGGTAGAGGTTGCCGAACACCTCGTCCCGGATCCGGATCGGCTCGCCCAGGAAGGACCGCATCGGCGGGTGGTGCGGCGGGAAGCCGGCCGAGCGCGGGTCCAGGGCCAGGTCGTCCAGCAGCAGCGGCTCCGGCTTGTCGATCAGCGCGCCGAGGATCCCCCGGCCCTGCGGCAGGTCGCCGATCCGGGCCGCGACCGCCGGGTCGATGCCGACGTGGATGAAGTCCGAGAGCCCGCTCCGGTCCGGGCCGATCACCCCGAGCGCCGCGTACCGGGCGTCCACCAACTCGGCCGCACCGGCGGCGATCCGCTCCAGGGTGGCGTGCAGGTCGAGCCCGGCCCCGACCGAGACCACCGCCTCCAGCAGCCGCTGCATCCGGTCGGTCACCGCCGCGGCCGACTGCAGCCGCTCGGAGACCTCGGTGACCAGGGTGTCCAGGCCGAGCGAGGAGATCTCGGGCACCCGGTGCGGGGGCTGCGGGGGCGGGCCCTGGGGCTCGTCGGCGGGGAGGTCCATGGCACCGAGCGTAGTTTGACGCGATTTGTTCCGGCGGGAGGCGGCGCCCCGGCGTCGCGGCGGGCGCCGC
>NZ_JBHYKG010000429.1:0-5647 GCF_042741245.1 Kitasatospora sp. NPDC058965 | reverse complement strand
CTCGGTGGTCGCCCTGGCGGCCCGGTTCGGCGCCGGTCACGTCGCGGTGGCGGGCGGGCTGGTGTTCTCCGCGGTGGCGGCGGCCCCGCTGCTGGTGCCGGCGGTCCGCGGGCTGCGCACGGTGGGCCCGGCGGCGGAGCCGGTGGCGGCGGGCCCGGGCGTACCGGGCGCGGCCGGGGCCGGAACGGGGCTGGGATAGGGTCCGGGCCATGAGGGAGTTGGAGCTGACCGCGGTGCGCCGACTGACCGCCGCCGAGTACGCCGACGCCGTGCCCGCGCTGGCGGAGCTGTTCGCCGAGACCGTGGCGGCCGGCGCCTCGATGGGCTTCCTGCACCCGTTCACCCCCGCGGACGCCGCCGTCTACTGGCGCGCCCAGCAGCCGGCGGTGGCGGCGGGCGGGAGCGTGGTCTGGACCGCCCACGGGCCGGGCGGCGAGCTGACCGGCATGGTGACCCTGGTGCTGTGCGCCAAGCAGAACGGCGCCCACCGCGCCGAGGTCGTCAAGCTGATGGTGGCCCGGCAGGCCCGCGGCCGGGGCACGGCCGGTCGGCTGCTGGCGGCCGCCGAGCAGGGTGCACGGCAGGCGGGGGTGCGGCTGCTGATGCTGGACACCGAGACCGGCAGCCCGGCCGAGCGGCTCTACCAGCGCGACGGGTGGACCAGGTACGGCACGGTGCCGCGCTACGCGGCCGGCCCGGCGGGTGCCCTGGGCGAGTGCAGCTTCTTCTACAAGGAGCTCTGAGGACCGGGAGCGCGCCCGGGATCCGGCCGTCCCCCGTGGCCGGCCGGATCCCGGGCGTGCAAGCCGGGGCCGCGCCGCCGCTCCTCGCTTCCCCACGAAGGTCGGCCCCGCGTCCCCGGCTGTTCCTACCATCGTCAGCTCGGTTAACGTTTCGGTCGCGTCGCCGTCGCGCGGTCGCGCGACGCGCCATTGACCGGGGGGAACGGGATGGAGTTCGGACTGCTTGGTCCGGTGCACGTGCACGACGGCCAGCGCACGTTGGCGGTGCCGGCGGCGAAGCAGCGGGTGATCCTGGCGGCCCTGCTGCTGCGCCCCGGAGCGATCGTCACGGTGGACGAGCTGATCGACGCGGTCTGGGACGGCGCGCCGCCGCAGGGGGCGCTGATCACCCTGCGCAACCACGTGATGCGGCTGCGCCGGACCCTGGGCGCCGAGGCCGGGGCGCGGATCCGCACCCGGGCGCCGGGCTACGTGATCGAGGTCCGCCCGGGCGAGCTGGACCTGGACCTGCTGCGCGGCCACCACGCGGCCGGCCGGGCCGCCTGCCGCGGCGAGCAGTGGCGGTCGGCCGCCGAACAGCTGAGCACCGCGCTGCGGCTGTGGCGCGGCGAGCCGCTGGTGGACGTGCCCAGCGAGCTGCTGCGCGGGGCGCACCGGGCGCACCTCGAACAGGTCCGGCTCGACGTGCTGCGCTGGCGGATCGAGGCCGAGCTGCAGCAGGGCCTGCACGAGCAACTGGTCGCCGAACTGCGCACCCTGGTGCGCGACCAGCCGCTGCACGAGCGGTTCCGGGCCCAGCTGATGCTGGCGCTGTACCGCTCCGACCGGCCCAGCGAGGCGCTGGCCGAGTACCGGTCCGCCCGGGCCGTGCTGGTGGAGGAGCTCGGAGTGGAGCCGTCGGCCGAACTGGCCGAGCTGCACGAGCAGATCCTGCGCGGCGGTCCCGGGCTGGAGCCGGCCGGCGCGCCGGCCGCGCCGCCGCCCGGGGCGGCCGCCCGCAACGACCTGCCGCGCGACCTGAGCGACTTCACCGGGCGCGACGGCGAACTGCACCACCTGCTGGCCGACGCCCGCCCGGGTGCCACCGCCACCCGGGTGGTGGCGATCGACGGCATGCCGGGCGTGGGCAAGACGGTGCTCGCGGTGCACGCCGCGCACCGGCTGGCCGGGCGCTACCGGGACGGCCAGCTCTTCCTCGACCTGCACGGCCACACCGCCGGGCGCCCGCCGCTGGAGCCCGCCCGGGCGCTGGCCCGGCTGCTCACCGCGCTCGGGGTGCCGGAGAGCGCGGTGCCGCAGGACGTGGAGGCCTGCGCGGCGCTGTGGCGGGCCGAGTGCGACGGACGCTCGCTGATCATCGTGCTGGACAACGCGCTGGACGCCGAGCAGGTCCGCCCGCTGCTGCCGGGCAGCGCCCGCTGCCAGGTGCTGGTCACCTCGCGCCGCCGGCTGTTCGGCCTGGACGGGGTGGACCCGCTCTCGTTGGAGGTGCTGGACACGGCCACCGCCACCGCGCTGTTCGTCCGGGTGGCCGGCCCGGCCCGGGCCCAGGAGCCGCCGGCCGACCTGGCCGAGGCGGTGCTACTGTGCGGGCGGCTGCCGCTGGCGCTGCGGGTGGCCGCGGCCCGGCTGCGCAGCCGCCCGGCGTGGCGCGTGGCCGACCTCAACCGGCGGCTGCGCGCGCACCGGGACCGGGCCGAACCGGACACCGACCACCGAGAGGTGACCGCCGCCTTCGCGCTCTCCTACGAGCAGTTGGAGCCCGACCAGCAGCAGATGTTCCGGCTGCTCGGCCTGCTGCCCGGCAGTGACACCGACGGGTCGGCCGCCGCCGCGCTGGCGGCCTGCACCGAGGACGAGGCACTGGACCTGCTCGACCTGCTGCTCGACTGCCACCTGCTGCTGCAGCGCTCCCGCGACCGGTTCGGCCTGCACGACCTGCTGCGCGACCACGCCCGACGCACCGTCAACGCCCAGGAGCCGGCGCCCCGCCGGGAGGCCGCGCAGCGGCGGCTGCTGGACCACTACCGGTGGCGCGCGGCCGCGGCGGCGGACGCCACGGTGCCGCAGGAGAAGGCGCAGCGGCCGGTGGTGGAGCCGCTCGGCCCCGGGTTCGCCGACTCCGCCCGGGCGCTGGCCTGGCTGGACGCGGAGCGGGCCAACCTGGTGGCGGTCAGCGGGCTGAGCGGGTTCCCCGGGCACCAGCGCGACCTGTCCGCGCTGCTGGCCCGCTACTTGGAGCGCGGGGCGCACTACACCGACGCGCTCGCCGTGCACTCCGGCGCGCTGGCCGCCGCCCGCACGCTGGGCGACCGGCCGGGGGAGGCGGACGCGCTGCGGTTCCTGGGCCTGATCGTGATGCACCAGGGCCGGTACGAGCAGGCGCTGGTGCACCTGGGCGAGTCGCTGCGGGTCGCCGACGCGCTGCCGCCCTCGGTGGGGCAGGTGTCCACCCTGCTCAACATCGGGGTGGTGCTGGGGCGCAGCGGGCGGCTGGAGGAGGCGAGGGAGCACTTCGAGCGGGCGCTGGACCGGGCCCGGACGCTGGGCGCGCAGGTGCAGGAGGGCACGGCGCTGACCAACCTGGGCGTGATCCTGCGCCGCCAGGGCCGGTACGCCGAGGCGCTGGAGCGGTTGGACGAGTCGCTGGTGATCAAGGAGCGGCTTGACGACCGGATCGGGATCAGCATCGTCCGGGACAACCTGGGGGTGCTCTGCCGCCGGCTGGGCCGGCTGGACGAGGCGCTGGCCCACCACCGGCGGGCGCTGGAGCTGGACCGGGAGGGCAACGACCGGGCCGGCGAGGCGACCACGCTGGACAACCTGGGCCTGGTGCACGAGCGGCGCGGCGAGCTGGACCGGGCGGCGGAGCTGTTCGAGCAGGCGCTGGAGCTGACCCGGGAGATCGAGGACGGCTCCGGCGAGGCGATCGCGCTGGGCAACATCGGTCGGGTGCACCGGCTGCGCGGCGAGCCGGACCGGGCGCTGGAACGGCACCGGGAGGCGCTGGCGGTGGCCGAGCGGCTGGAGGGCCCGCTGGTGCTGGCCGAGGCGCACAACAACCTGGGCGAGACGCTCTGCGCCCGCGGCGAGCCGGCCCTGGCCGTGCCCGAGCACCGAGCCGCGCTCGCCCTGGACTGCGGCGACCCCTTCGAGGCGGCCCGCGCCCACGCGGACCTGGGTACCGCCCACCACCTGCTGGGCGACGAGGCGGCGGCCCGGGAGCACCACCGCGCCGCCCTGGCGGGCTACCGCGGCCTCGGCGTGCCGGAGGCCGCCGCACTGGCGGCGGCGGGGTGCTGCCCGGCGGGGGAGTAGGGCCCCGCCCCCGAATCCCCGCCGGTGCGGGAGCCGGCCCGCCGTCCGGCCGGCGGCCGGGCCGCCCGCCTCTCCCCCGGCAGGAGGTGCCCGGCGGGCGACACGCGCGGGGGCGTGGTTACGTGGCCGCATGACGCCGCGTGAGGCCGCAGCACCCGCCCAACTCGCCCTGTTCCGTGCGGACACCGGTGGTGAGCCGGTGGTGGTCGCGCTGGCCGGGGCGCTGGGCAAGCGGAGCACGGCGGCGCTGCTGGGCCGGGTGCTGGGCGCCGCGCCGGCGGCCGCCGGCCCGCCCCGGGTGGCGGTGGTGCTCAACGTGGGCTGCGCGGGGCACGGCAAGCAACGGGCCGCCGAGGCGATGGGCGCACTGCTGGACGGGCTGCCGCCGGGCGGCCTCGCGGTGCTCAACGCCGACGACCCCTACGCCCGCGCCCTGGTGCCGCGCAGCGCCGCCCCGGTGCTCACCTTCGGCCGGACCGACGGCGACGTCCGGGCGGTCGGCGTCACCCTGGACGGGGCGGGCCGCGCGGCCTTCACCCTGACCGACCAGCACGGGGCCGGCGCGCCGGTGCGGTTGGCCCGGCCCGGCGCCTGCCAGGTGTTCAACGCGGCGGCGGCCGCGGCGGTGGCCCTGGGGCTGGGCCGGGAGCTGGGCCAGGTGGCCGGCGCGCTCGGCGACTGGGGTCCGGAGCCGGCGGAGTAGGGGCCGCACGGCATCCCGCGCGGCGGCGCCCGGTGTTTGAATCGGCGTCAGACTGCCATCAGAAGGGATGTCGAGAGGACATGGGCGAAGAGCTCGGAGCGTGGATCCGTCGGTTCCACCCGGCGCCGCTGGCGACGACGCGGCTGATCTGCTTCCCGCACGCCGGGGGGTCGGCCTCCTACTACTTCCCGGTGTCGCGCGCGCTGTCACCGGGGCTGGACGTGCTCGCGGTGCAGTACCCCGGCCGGCAGGACCGCCGGCACGAGCCGAACGCGGCCAGCGTGGCCGAGCTGGCCGACGCCGTGGTGCGCGAGCTGGACGGCTGGACGGACCGGCCGCTGGCCCTGTTCGGGCACAGCCTGGGCGCCTCGGTGGCCTTCGAGGTGGCCGAGCGGCTGGAGGCGCGCGGGATCGTGCCGGCCGCGCTGTTCGCCTCGGGCCGCCGGGCGCCGAGCCGGTTCCGGGACGAGAACGTGCACCTGAAGGACGACGACGGCCTGATCGCCGACATCAAGAAGCTGGCCGGCACCGACGACCAGGTGCTCGGCGACCCGGACATCGTGCGCATGGTGCTGCCCTCGGTCCGGGCGGACTACCGCCTGGCCGAGACCTACCGCTGGTCCGGCAGCACCCGGTTGAGCTGCCCGGTCTACGCCCTCACCGGGGACGACGACCCGCAGGTCACCCTGGACGAGGCCGGTGCCTGGGCCAGCCACACCACCGGGCCGTTCTCGCTGAAGGTGTACCCGGGCGGCCACTTCTACCTCAACTCCCAGGCGCCGGCGGTGCTGGAGCTGATCCGCTCGGAGCTGCGCCCGCCGGTGGTGGCGCAGTAGCGGCGGTGCCACCGGTCCCCGGCGGGCCGGCCGCGGAGTCCCACCTC
>NZ_JBHYKG010000428.1:0-5660 GCF_042741245.1 Kitasatospora sp. NPDC058965 | reverse complement strand
CCCGGCCGCCGGCGTCGTCCTGGTCGTCCGCGCCGGCGTCGGCGCCACCCGCACCGGCGGCCGGGCCGCGGAGCCGGCCCCGGACCCGGCACCGACGGCGGCCCCGGCCCCGGAGCCCGAGGGCCGCGAGCCGGCGCTGTGCGCCTGAACCCGCGGCCTCCCCGGGCGTGACGGTTCAGGCCACCAGCAGCCGCAGGCCGAGCTCCGCCGCGTCGAGGCCGACCAGGTCGCGGTTGCGCTCGGCCCACCGGCCCGAGGCGAGGTCCTCGCGGAGGCTGCGCACCGCCCGCCGCTCGGCCGCCGGCCCGACCCTGGTCCACACCGACATCGCGCGGCGCACCGGTTCGTCCAGGTACGCCTCGGGCCGGCGCCAGTAGGCCTCGAAGAAGCCGTCGGCGCAGTCCCACGGGACGAGCACCGGCTCCATCCGGGCCCCGATCGCGGCCGCCAACCGGTCCACCGAGGGCCGGCCGACGACCAGGTCGGCGACCTCGGGCAGGTAGTCGCGGGACAGCCAGAACCGGTGCCGCCAGCCGGCGTCGCTGGCGTCGTGCGTGAACACCACCACGCGCCGGGCCACCCGCCGCATCTCCCGCAGCCCGGCGATCGGGTCCTGCCAGTGGTGCACGGTGCTGAAGGCCATCGCGGCGTCGAAGGACTGGTCCGCGAACGGCAGGCTCTCCGCGCTGGCGGCCACGCACGGCGCCGCGCCCGCGGGACGCTGGGCCCGCATCACCGCCGACGGTTCCACCGCCGTCACGGCGCGGTCGGGTGGCTCGTAGGAACCGGTGCCGGCCCCCACGTTCAGAACCGTCCGCGCGTCCCCGAGGGCGTCCCAGACCTGCGCGGCGATCCGCGGCTCGGTGCGCCGCGTCGTCGCGTAGTCGGACCCGATGACCTCGTACAACTGCGCCCCGACCATCTTCAGTTGCTCCTCCGGCGTCGTCCTGATCCCCATCGCCCGCTCCTCCAGCTCCTTGTCGATGGCCGTCACCATGGCGGCCGTGCGGTCCCGCTGCTCCACCAGCAGGCCGCGCAGCCGGTGCAGCCGGGCGACCGCGTCGGTGGCCGGGTCGTCCACCAGGTCCGCGATCTCGCGCAACCCGAACCCCAGCCGCCGGAACGCCAACACCTCCCGCAGGCGCTCCACATCGCCCGCCGAGTAGGCCCGGTACCCGCCCCCGGTCCGCTCGGACGGCTGCACCAGGCCGATGTCGTCGTAGTGGTGCAGGGTACGGACGCTCACACCGGCCAACTCGGCCACCCGTCCGACGGTCAAGTGCTCGTGCTCTTCCACGTCGGCGACTATCCGGCATCACGCCGCGTGAGGGTCAAGCACGAAGCCCTTCGCGCCGCGGGTGCCGGGCTGCGGGGCCGGGGTCCGGATCCGCCGCAAAGGTGCGGGACCGCCCCCGGGGTGGAACAGTGCGAGGGCCGTGCGGTGTGCACGGCCCTCGCACGGGGTGTGGGGCGCCCCGTTCCCGCCCTCGTCGTCCGGATCTGCACGTGGTGGTGAGATGTGCGGTGTGCTCGGTCACCTGTACGCGGTGCTGAGCTGCACTGTTGGTGAGGAATTGAACCCCTGCGTTGCTCTTCACGCACCAAGGGCCGGATAAACCGCCGACCCGCGGTGTGTGCACGCCTCCGTGACGACTACCTGCTTCCCACACCCAGCTCGTGGGTCAGTCCTCGATCAGGTCGATCTCCCAGTTGGTGCGCTGGATCAGGGTGTCCACCTCACGGATGTCCTTGGCCAGCAGGTCTGCCTGGGCGCGCAGCTCGGCGACCGGCAGGGCGGAGAGGATCCTGAGTTCGGACCGCAACTGCCGTACGGCGCCGCGCTGGTCACGTCCCGAGGCCGCGTCGGCGGCCGCGGTGACCACCGAGTGGCGCAGCCGCAGGACGTCCCGGCGGGCCAGGGCGTCGGTCAGGGTGCCGACGCCCTCGACGACCGCGGTGGAATTGGTCCGGTTGATCTGACGGATCAGCCGCTCCAACTCGTCCAGCACCTCTCCGGCCTGGGCCAGCACCTCCGCCGCGTTCTCGGCCGGCTCCTCGCCCTCCTGGTAGCGGGCGCTGCCGACGACGCGCGTCCGCAACTGCTCCACCCGCCGCACCGCAGCCGCGCGCTGGGCCAGCGCTTCAGCCAGTTTCACCGCGTCATCACCCCTACGTCCTGCTGATCGTCCGGTAAGTATGCACGTCAGCGCCGGGCAGGGTGGTTCGCGGGGTGGGCTGACGAGGATTCGCGTACCTCCCCGGCGCTGCCCCGCACACCCAGGTCAGGGGTGTCCGCTCAGCGCCCCTCGCCCAAGCGCTCCACCAGCGCGGCCAGCTTCTGGGTCCGGCGGGGCGAGCCGTTCGGCCAGGCGTCCACCACCTCGCAGGCCCGGGCCAGGTCGCCGCCCAGCAGCTCGCAGACGACCACCAGGGCCGCCTCCAACTGCCCGTACGACTGGCCCAGCCGGTCCTGCACCGCGTCCGTGCCGCTCGCCGCCACGGCGACCCGCAGCTCCTCGACCAGCGGGGCGAGCCACAGGGCGCGCAGCGCGTACTCGCTGCGGCCCTCGAAGGTCGGGGCGAGGGCGGCCAGCAGCCGGGCCGGGTACTCGTCGCCGCCCTCGGCCAGCTGCGGGTAGTCCTTCGCGAACTCGTCCCACTCGACGTAGAGTTCGGAGATCGCTTCGGGCACCAGCGGCCACCGGTTCCAGCTCTCGTCCGAGAGCGTGAACACCTGCCGCAGCAGCTCGTACGACACCTCGGCGGAGCGGGCGAGCAGCACGGCGTCGTACAGGTCCTTGCCCTGCGGGTGGTTGTCCGAGACCAGCCACAGGATCTTCCACGCCAACGAGAGTTCGGGCGTGGCGACGAGCAACGGCGCACTCACACCCGGCAGTTGCTCGGAGCGGGGCTGGCCGGGCAGCTGCTCGGTGAAGACGAAGTCCAGCTGGACGGTCCCGCCCGGCAGCCCGGGCGCGCTCCACGGCACCACCAGGCGGCGGCCGGGCACCCGGCTGTAGGTCCAGATCTCGTCCGCCACCGCCTGGTCGGCGTGCAGCCGCACCCCACCGGACAGCCGCTCCGCGCCCGCGGCGATCTCGCCGAGCAACTGCTCGGTGCGCGGGTCCTCCAACTCCCAGTCGGCGGGCCGCACGACGAAGTCCAGGTCACCGGGCTCCCGCGCGGCGTCGCCGAACCAGGCGCGCAGCAGGATGCTGCCGCGCAGCATCAGGTGCTCGGCCCAGCCGGACTCCGCGACGGCGGACAGGACGGTGTTGAGCGCCTCCCGGCGGGCGACGAGCCAGCGCTCGGCCACCCCGGGATCGGCGAACAGCGGCTCACTGGGCCGCAGGGCCCGGCTGTAGCCCGCCAGGGCCGGGTCGAAGACCGGCTGCTGGGTGACCGCCTCGTGGTCGATCGGGCGCACGCTCTTCGGCAGGTCGAGGCGCTCGCGGACCTCCTCGCTCGGGGCCTGCTTGGGCAGCAGGACCTGCTCCCACGGCCCGTACTCGAGGTCCTCCCAGCCGTTGTCGGCGGCGGGGGCCGGGGCGGGGGCGGTCTGGTCGCTGGTCATCGGAGTGCTCCCTGTCGGTCGTGCGCGGTGGTGTGGTGGGCGGTGAGGTGATGGGCCGGTATGTGGCGGGCGGTGGTCCGGTGCTCGGCGATGTTCCGGTGCTCGGCGGTGGGGTACTCGTCGATCCAGCCCGCGTCGAGCGTCTCGTCGGTGTCCAGGGCCACGAACTCCCGCTCCGCCGAGGCTGTCCGGCGCCCGTCCGCGGCGAGTTCGGCGAGCAGGGCGTCGAGCCGCAGGCCCGCCGTGGCCAGCCCGACCAGGCGGCAGCGCTGGGTCACGAACCGCTCCCGCAGCCCGTCGGCCCGCACCCTGCGGGCGTTGCGCGAGAGGTGGGCCCCGTGGCGAACCGCCAGCTCGGCCAGGCCGTCGGTGGACTCGTCCTCGGCGAGCAGCAGTTTGACGTGGTGTTCGAAGTACCGGTGCGCGCCGTGCCGGGCCCCGTCGGCGTCCGACTGCGGCACGCCCTCGGCCCACGGCACGGCCTCGATCTTCACCCGCAGCACCGCGAACCCGGCCCCGGCCAGCCGGCCCGCCATCCGCCGGGTGACCGCCGCGACCTCCTCGAAGCTGCCGGACTCCCGCAGTGTGAGCATGGGTTGGGAGACGGCGGCGCCCCGGTCCAGCAGGATGTGCGTGAACTTCAGGCCGTGCTCCGCCGACCAGACGGCGAGCTCGTCGGCCACCGCCGCCCCCACCGTGAGGTGCACCTCGAAGTCACCGCGGAGCGGCTCACCGGCGTCGGGCGTGGAAGCGGCGACAACAGCCGCGTCGAAACGGACCGGGTCGAAACCGACCAGGTCGGAGTGGGTGACGAACATGCGCACAGCCTGCCAGCCCCCACCGACAGCCCACCCCCGGGGGCCTGATGCGGCACCAGTTCCCCGGCCCTCGGAGCTCACCTCACGGCGTGGAGGCAACCGGTCGACTCGACAGGGCCGAGTTCGGGGACCGCCAGTCGCCGTTGCCCGCGGGCCTCGCACGCACTGTTGAGCGGTGGCTCCATCACCGCCCCGATGACGGTGACGCGGCGCCCGTCACGTGTCCGGAGCACGAGCGGCGTTCCCTACCCGGTGTCAGCCCTGGGGGCCGGCCGGGGGCGGCCCGGTGAACCTTCCGTGCCGGGCCCACGTCTTACCTTGCGACCGCCACCACCCGCCCAGGAGAACAGACCATGGCCGACAAGGACGTTGAGCAGACCGACCAGCAGGGGCACGCCCCGGGGGCCTGGTGGGCGGACCTCGGAACGTGGGGAGCCGTCGCAACGATCGTCCTCGGGGGCGTCGCGGCCGCGTGGGTCACTTTCAGGCTGCCCGGCACCCCGGAGAACCTGGCTTCCGGCTACTACGGGGCCGCCAAGGTCGTCGCCATCGGCCTGGTGGCCGTGGGAGGCACCCTGCTGAGCCGCCGTCGCGCCCGGACCGCGGCCACGACCGAGGAGACGAGCGAGCGGGAGCGCGTCTGACGCCACCCCGGCCGGTGGGCAACGTCGCCGGATCAGCGACGGCTTCCGAACTGTCGGGGCAGCAGAACCGGATGCTGGTGTCGCCGCCCGGTCAAGGTCAGGGCCGCGCGAGTGAACGACCGGGTCGTGGCCGAGGAGACCGGCGAGCGTCCAATCCGACCGCAGCCCGCTGCGGCCGGTGCCACGCCACGACAAAACCGGTTGCGACACGGCGGGTTCCTCGCCACGGTTGCGAGGTGACGACAGAGGAGATCGGCAGGGTCAAGCGGATCGGCCGCACGGTCCACCGACCGGTCGGACCATGGACCCCGGCGGTTCACGACCTGCTCCGCCACCTGGAGGCGGTCGGGTACGAACTCGCGCCCCGCGTACTCGGTTTCGACGACCAGGGCCGCGAAGTCCTGACCTGGATCGACGGCGAGTCCGGTCCGGACGGCTGGGCCAAGGTCGTCGACGACCAGGGCCTGATCACCTTCGCCCACCTGCTGCGCGACTACCACGACGCCGTGGCCGGCTACCGGCCGCCCGGCACGACCGCCTGGTCCACCACCACCGCCGGGCCCGTCGGCGACGAAGTCGTCTGCCACGGCGACTTCGGCCCCTGGAACACCGTCTGGCACGGCA
>NZ_JBHYKG010000427.1:0-5730 GCF_042741245.1 Kitasatospora sp. NPDC058965 | reverse complement strand
GTGGTCGGCCTGCTGGCCGTTCCCGCGGCCGCGAATCCCCCCCCCCCCCACCCCCCCCCCCCCCCGGCCCCCCCCCGCCCCCCCGCCCGGCCCCCCCCCGGGGCCCCCCCCCCCGCGCGGGTGTCGCAGTGCGCCTGTGTCAGCCTGCCGACAGGGCCAGTTCCGTCGACTTGATCAGCGCCACCACCGGCGAGCCCGTGGCCAGTCCCAGTTCGGTGACGGCTTCGGCCGTGACGGCGGCGGTCAGGTCGCCGCCGCCGTCGATGGTGAGCTTGACCGTGGCCATCGCGCCGCCCGTGGCGACCGAGGCGACGGTGCCCGGCAGCTGGTTGCGGATGCTCAGCCCGGAGACCGGGGCGGTGGCCAGCGCGATCTCGGTGGACTTGGCCAGCGCCTGCACCGGCGAGCCGGCGGCGAGGCCGAGGTCCTTGACCGCGTCCAGGGTGATCGCGGCCGTCACCTCCTGGCCGCCGCTCAGCCGGACCTTCACGGTGGCCATCACGGCCCCGTCCGTGATCTCGGTGACGGTACCGGGGAGCTGGTTGCGGATGCTGAGCGCGGACATGCTGATCTCCGGGTTCGCAGGGCGGACAACGTGGGCTCTTCCCGTCCCACCCTGCCACGCTCCGCGACCGCCCGGAGCGCGCCGCTCGCAGCTACCAGGGCAAACACCGCCCGCCCCTGGCACCCGCGCCCGACCCCTCCCCCGGACGGCCCACTGACCCCCCGTCAGCGGAACCGCAGCGGGGTCCGCCGCCACAGCTCGCGCGCCAGCCGCGCCTCCAGCGGGCTGAGCGCCAGGTGCGGGCAGAGGCGCTCGGGGTGGCCGGGCGGCGGGCCGGTCGGGTCCGGTGCGCCGGGGCCGAGCGGCGTGTACACGTACGCCCGGCCCCCGTTCACCAGCACCCGGTACAGCCGCCCGAACAGCCCCCTCACCGCGAGGACCACGGCCGCGGCGACCGGTGCACCCGCTCCGCGAACCAGTTCGGCCCACCGGCACCGGCGGCGCCGCCGGCCCCGTCACCGCCGTCACCGCCGCCGTCCGGCACCGCGACGGCGGCCCGGGCCCGCAGCACCGCCAGCAGCGCCGCGGCCGTCACCGCCAGCTCCTCCTCGGTCGGGCTCCCGTGCTCGACCCGGAACAGCGTCTCCAAGGTCTCCACCACAGCTCCTCAGGTCGGCGCGTTGCCGTGCTTGCGGGCCGGGATCGGCGCCTGCTTGGCCCGCAGCATGGCCAGCGAGCGGATCAGCACCGAACGGGTGTCCACCGGGTCGATCACGTCGTCCACCAGGCCGCGCTCGGCCGCGTAGTACGGGTGCATCAGCTCGCGCCGGTACTCGCGGATCGCCTGCGCGCGGGCCCGCTCCGGGTCCGGCGAGGCGGCGATCTCGCGGCGGAAGACGATGTTCGCCGCCCCCTCCGCGCCCATCACCGCGATCTCGTTGATCGGCCAGGCGAACGACAGGTCCGCGCCGATCGAGCGCGAGTCCATCACGATGTACGAGCCGCCGTACGCCTTGCGCACGATCACCTGGATCCGCGGCACCGTGGCGTTGCAGTACGCGTACAGCAGCTTCGCCCCGTGCCGGATGATCCCGTTGTGCTCCTGGTCGCTGCCGGGCAGGAAGCCGGGCACGTCCACCAGGGTGACCAGCGGGATGCTGAACGCGTCGCAGGTCTGCACGAACCGGGCGGCCTTTTCCGAGGCGTGGATGTCCAGCACCCCGGCCAGGGCCGAGGGCTGGTTGGCCACGATGCCGACCACGTGCCCGTCCAGCCGGGCCAGCCCGCAGACGATGTTG
This sequence comes from Kitasatospora sp. NPDC058965, assembly GCF_042741245.1. NCBI lineage: Bacteria > Bacillati > Actinomycetota > Actinomycetes > Kitasatosporales > Streptomycetaceae > Kitasatospora > Kitasatospora sp. NPDC058965. The sequence continues at coordinate 3,927 of NZ_JBHYKG010000427.1, read as the reverse complement.
GTCGCCCACTGCTGGTGCACCTCGAAGAACTCGCCGTCGTCGACGATCTCCTCGATCACCGCGTGCATGTCGTAGGACATCGACGGGTCGGCCGGCACCAGCGACAGCAGCTTCTCGCAGCGCCGGTCCACCGGGTCGGAGCACGCCTCGCGCGGCGGCAGCTCGCGGTTGTTGGCGGGCAGCAGCGAGAGCAGGTAGCGCACCTCCTCCAGGCACTCCTCCTCGCTCTCGCAGACGAACCCGGCCGCCCCCGAGACCCCGGCGTGCACCGCGGCGCCGCCCAGCTGCTCGTGGGTGATCTCCTCGCCGGTGACCGCCTTCACCACGTCCGGGCCGGTGATGTACATCTGTGCGATGCCGCGCACCATGAAGACGAAGTCGGTCAGCGCCGGCGAGTAGGTCGCACCGCCCGCGCACGGGCCGAGCATCACCGAGATCTGCGGGATCACCCCGGAGGCCTTGACGTTGCGGCGGAAGATGCCGCCGTAGCCGGCCAGCGCGGTGACCCCCTCCTGGATCCGGGCCCCGGCGCCGTCGCTGAGCGAGACCAGCGGCGCGCCGGCCGCCTCGGCCAGGTCCATCACCTTGTGGATCTTCTCCGCGTGCGCCTCGCCCAGCGAGCCGCCGAAGATCCGGAAGTCGTGCGCGTAGGCGAAGACGGTGCGGCCGTGCACCAGGCCCCAGCCCGTCACCACGCCGTCGGTGTAAGGCTTCTTCGCGTCCAGGCCGAAGCCCTGCGCGCGGTGCCGGCGCAGCGGCTCGATCTCGGTGAAGGTGCCCTCGTCGAAGAGCAGCGTGAGCCGCTCATGGACCGTCAGCTTCCCCTTGTCCCACTGGGCCTGGGTGGCGCGCGGATCGGGCCCCTGCCGCGCCTGGTCCTTCACCAGGTGCAGCTCGGTCACCCGGGAGCGCAGGTCGGAGAAGTCCGACTCGACCAGCACGTCCGCCAGGACCTCGTCGTTGATCGTCACGATTCACCACTCCTATCGGGCATCGACCGCCCAAGACCTCTGGCACATTGAAGCCCTCCCTCCCCTGCTCCGACATGGTCCGCGACCCCTGCCGAGGGGGTTCACAACCCCTGTGGCGCGGTAGGGGAGTTCTTGTCAGGCAACAACCGGCAACCGCCCGCGCCGGGGTCCAGAGCCCTGTTGCGCTGCACGATGGAAGTCATCCAGGACGGCTCCACGGACGGGGGAGGAACCGCAGATGACCATGCCAATCACGACGCTGGTGGAGCGCGACACCGAGCTCGGTGTCCTCCAGCGGGCGCTGGCCGGGGCTGCCGCCCGGCGCAGTGCGGTACTGCTGATCGAAGGGGCGGCCGGCTGCGGCAAGAGCGAGTTGGTGGAGGCACTGGCCCGGTTCGCCGGCGAGTCCGGCGCGGTGGTGCTGACGGCCTCCGGGTACCCGGGCGAGCAGGAGCTGCCGTTCGGGGTGCTGCGCCAGCTCGCCCAGGCGGCCGAGTCGGCGGGCCTGCCGCTGCCCGCGGTGGACCCCGACGGGCCGGTGCGCTCGGAGCGGATGCGCGAGCTGCTGCAGACGCTCACCCGGGCCGGCGAACGGGCCCCGGTGGTACTGGCGGTGGACGACCTGCCGCTGGTCGACCGCGAGTCCCAGCTGCACCTCGCGCACCTCGTGCAGTACGCCCGGACCGCCCGGCTGCTGCTGGTGCTGGCCGGGGCGGGGCGCGGCTACGGGCTGGCCGAGCCGGAGTTGGACGCCGCGCTGCTGCGCCGGGCCGACTGCCGCCGGGTGCCGGCCCGGCCGCTGACCCCGTCGGCGCTCGCCGACCTGGTCGAGCAGCACGGTTACCAGCCCGCCGCAGCGGCCGAGTTGCACACCCTGACCGGCGGCAACCCGCTGCTGGTCCGGGCCCGGCTGGCGGACCCCGGCTCCCCGGCCGAGCACCAGCCGCCCACCGGCGGCCTGTTCGCCCGCGCGGTGACCGAGTGCGTCACCCGCAGCGGTCCGGGCGCGCTGGCGGCCGCCCAGGCGGTGGCGGTGCTGGGCGAGTTCGCCACCCCGGCCCGGGTCGCCGAACTGCTCGACCTGACCCCCTCGGTGGCCGAGCTGCGGCTCGCCCTGCTGGAGGCGGCCGGGGTGTTGGCCGACCACCGGTTCCGCCACCAGGTCGGCGCGGCCGCCGTGCTGGACCTGATGGCCGCCGAGGAGCGGGCCGACCTGCACCGCCGGGCCGCCGACCTGCTGCGCCGCGAGGGCCAGCCGGCCCCGGTGGTGGCCCGCCACCTGCTCAGCGCCCAGCGGCCCGACCGCACGCCGCCGGCCGCCTCCTGGGCCGCCGACGTGCTCTGCGACCTGGCCGAGCAGCTGCACGCCCAGGACCGGGCCAAGGAGGCCGCCGGTGCGCTGGCCGCCGCCGAGCAGGCCTGCCCGGACGAGCGAAGACGGGACGAGATCGCCACCCGGATCGCCGCGGTGACCTGGCGGTACAACCCGGCGGCGGCCGAGCGGCAGCTGCGCGGTCCGCTGGAGCAGCTGCGGGCGGGCGTGCTGGCGGAGGAGCGGCTCGCGCCGCTGGCCCAGCTGCTGATGGCGCAGGGCCGGGTGGAGGAGGCGCTGGAGGTCAACCAGCAGCTGGGCCGGCAGCTCGCCGCGCAGACCGCCGATCCCAAGTCCCGCCCGGCTCCGGCGGTGGCGGGCGGGCAGGCGCGCGCCAGCGTCTGGGCGGTGCAGGAGACGGCCGGCGAGCCGGTCGTCACCGAGGCCGAACGGCTGCTGCAGTCCACCCCGTTGACCGCGACCACGCTGCTGCTGCTGCACCAGGCGGTGCGCACGCTGGCGCGCAGCGACCAGCCGGAGCGGTCGGCACCGTGGTGCCTGAGGCTCAGTCAGGAGTCCGCCGAGCGCGGCGCCCCGGGTTGGGCCGCGCTCTTCGCCACCGTGCACGCCGAGGTGCTGCTGCACCTGGGCGAGCTGCGGGAGGCCGAGCAGCAGGCCGCGCTCGCCGTGGACTGCCTGCCGCAGGCCGCCGGCAGTGCCTTCGCCTGCGCACCGCTGGCGGCACTGATCCGGGTCCGCACCGCGCTGGGCCGCACCGCCTCGGTGGTGCAGCTGCTCGACCAGCCGGTGCCGCGCTCGGCGCTGGAGTCCGTCCACGGGGTGGCCTACCTGCGCGCCCGCGGCCTGCACCACCTGACGGTGGAGCAGTACCAGGCGGCCCTGGCCGACTTCGGCGAGGTGGGCCGGCTGCTGCGCCGCTGGCGGCTGGACCGGCCGCTGCTCTACCCGTGGCGCACCGACGCGGCCGAGGCCCTGCTCAAGCTGGGCGAGCGCGACCAGGCGGAGCGGCTGGTGATGCAGCAGCTCTCCGCGCCGGACGCGCAGCGACCCTGGGTGCAGGGCATCTCGCTGCGGCTGCGGGCGGCGGTGTCCGAGCGCACCCAGCGCCCGGCCCTGCTGGAGCGGGCGGTGGACGAACTGCGGCGCTCGGGCGACCGGATCGAGCTGGCCCGCACCCTGGCCGACCTCGGCCAGGCACTGCAGGCGGTGGGCGAGACCAGCCGGGCCGGGACCACCACCCGGCGGGCCTGGAACCTGGCGCACGCCTGCGGGGCCGAGGGGCTGCGCGAGCGGATCCTGCCCGGCCTGGCCTCGGAGTCGCACCCGGTCAACCGGCAGCCGGCGGTCGGCAGTGCCGAGCCGCGCCCCGAGCTGAGCGGCTCCCAGCACCGGGTGGCGGCACTGGCCGCGCAGGGGTACACCAACCGGGAGATCGCCATGAAGCTCTACGTGACGGTGAGCACGGTCGAACAGCACCTGACCCAGATCTACCGCAAGCTCAACATCACCCGGCGTCAGGACCTGCCGGTGGAGCTCCAGTTGAGCCTGGCCGAGCTCGCCTGAGGCGGCGGCCGCCGGGCCGCACACGACCGCGGCCCCGGAATCCCGAACGGAGGATTCCGG
>NZ_JBHYKG010000426.1:0-5743 GCF_042741245.1 Kitasatospora sp. NPDC058965 | reverse complement strand
TTCACACCGTGCTGACCGCCCGCGGGCGGTGCGCGCCGTGGCTCAGACGGCCGGACGCGGGAAGGTCGGGTACTCCACGCCGGAGATGTGCTGGACCACCCGGATCACCTGGCACGAGTAGCCGAACTCGTTGTCGTACCACAGGTACAGGATCGCGTTGTCGCCCTCGACCTTGGTCGCGCCGGCGTCCACGATCGAGGCGTGGCGCGAGCCGATGAAGTCGCTGGAGACGGCGTCGGGCGAGTCGATGAAGTCGATCTGGCGACGCAGCGACGAGGTCAGCGAGACGTTGCGCAGGTACTCCAGCACCTCCTCGCGGTCCGCCTCGCCGGCCAGCTGCAGGTTGAGGATCGCGATCGAGACGTCCGGCACCGGCACCCGGATGGAGCTGCCGGTGATCTTCGCCTTGAGGTCCGGCAGCGCCTTGGCGACCGCGGAGGCGGCACCGGTCTCGGTGATCACCATGTTCAGCGGTGCCGAGCGGCCGCGGCGGTCGGCCTTGTGGTAGTTGTCCAGCAGGTTCTGGTCGTTGGTGAACGAGTGGACGGTCTCCACGTGGCCGCGGAGCACGCCGTACTTGTCCGCCATCGCCTTCAGCGGCGGGACGATCGCGTTGGTGGTGCAGGACGCGCAGGAGATGATCTGCTCGTCCGGCTTGACCGTGTCGTGGTTGACCCCGTGCACGATGTTCGGCACGTCGCCCTTGCCCGGGGCGGTCAGCACGACCTTGGCGATGCCCGGCTGCAGGTGCTTGGAGAGACCCGCACGGTCCCGCCAGCGGCCGGTGTTGTCGATCAGGATGGCGTCCTTGATCCCGTACTCCGTGTAGTCGACCGTGGTCGGGTCGTCGGAGTAGATCACCTTGATCTCGGTGCCGTTGGCGACGATCGTGTTGCGCGCCTCGTCGACCGTGATGGTGCCCTGGAACTGACCGTGGATCGAGTCGCGGCGCAGCAGCGAGGCGCGCTTGACCAGGTCCTCGCCGCCGCCGTTGCGCACCACGATGGCGCGCAGCCGCAGGCCGTTGCCGGAACCGGCCTTCTCGACCAGCAGGCGGGCGACCAGGCGGCCGATCCGGCCGAAGCCGTAGAGCACGACGTCGCGGCCCTCGGCACGCTCCACCTTGTTCGCGCCGGTGGCGCCGGAGACGGCCTCGGCGGTGAACTCGGCGACCGACAGGCCGCGCGAGTCGGCCTTGTAGGTCTCGGCGAGCATCGCGATGTCGATCTGGGACGGGCCCAGGTCCAGCTCGGTCAGCGCGGCCAGGAACGGCATGGTCTCGGTGACCGAGAGCTCCTCGCCGGCGATCTGGCGGGCGAAGCGGTGGGTCTTGAGGATGCTGACCACGGACTTGTTCACCAGCGAACGGCTGTGAACGAGGACGGTCACGTCCCTCTCGCGGTGCAGCTTGCCGATGACCGGAATCATCGACTCCGCGATCTCCTCGCGGTGCTTCCAGTTCGTGAACACGTCGTCGTTGACAGTCACAGCTCTATCTTTCGAGGTAATGGAGGGTGCCCTCATGCTAGCGGCGCCGGTTTCCGCGCCGAGGGCCCCTCCCACCCCCGACCACCCGCCGGACCTGCGGATCGTCACCGAACGGGCACCGGCCGGAGTGGAAAACCGGCCCAAAGCGGCTCAGTTGGCGAGCCCGGGGGCGGCCGTCGTGAGAATCGTCACGGTGGACTGCGGGCGGCCCGCGGCGGTGGCCGGCCGGGCCGGGGCGGTGCCGACCATCACCACGGTCAGCACCAGCAGCACCGTCACCCCGGCCAGCTCCAGCAGCACCGCCCGCCGCACCCCCGGGCCGGCCGCCGGCCGGCGCACCCGGCCGCGGACCACGGCGGCCGCGGCGAGCACCAGCGCCAGCACCGCGACCTTCGCCAGCAGCAGCCGACCGTACGGAGTACCCGTCAGCGCCGCCGGACTGCCCACCTCGCGGAACGCCTGCCAGGCCCCGGTCACCGCCAGCAGCGCCACCGCGGCCACGGCCAGGCGGGAGAACCGGGCGGCCGCGGCGGCGAGCTGCGCCCCCGCACCGGCGCGCACCGCGAGCAGCGCCAGCGTGCCGACCCCGCCCGCCCAGACCGCCATTGCGGTCACGTGCAGGGTGGTGGCCAGCAGGGCGAGCGGCACCAGGGTGCCGCCGGCCGCGTGACTGGTCTCCGCCCAGGTGAGCGCGAGCAGCAGGGTCAGCAGCACGGCACCCGCCCGGGCCACCGTCCCGACGCGGCGCAGCAGCGGGGGCCCGACGGTCGCGGTCAGGGCCAGCAGCAGGATCCGGCCGACCAGCATCTGGCCCTGGTGCCCGGAGAGCGTCGCGGCGAGCAGCGGGCGGTCGGCCAGGTGGGCGAGCGACTCGCCCTGGGTGGCCGGGCCGTACGCGAAGAGCTGGAGCAGGGTGCCCAGCAGCAGCGCCGACCAGCCGGCGCCGGGGAGCCGCGCGAGGGCGGGGTGCGGTCCACCGGCGCCGTCCGCCACCGGGGCCGCGGACGGGCGGGCCGCTGCGGGCTCCGCGGGCAGGGCGTCCGCCGCCGCCGTGGACAGCCCGTCCTCCGCCGGATCCGCGGGCAGGGCGTCCGCCACCGGATCCACGGGCAGTCCGTCCACCGCTCCGCCGACGGGCAGGCAGTACAGCCGCACCGCCGCGAACCCGACCATCGCCGCCAGCCCCGCGAAGCCGAGCCAGACCGCCAGGTCCAGCACGGCCTCGGTGCTCCGGTCCGACCGGCCGCCCGCGCCCAGCGCCGCGTTGCGGCTCGGGGCGCCCACCGAGAAGGTGAGCACGCCCGCCGTGGTGTGCCCGTCGTCCGCCGCCGTGACCCGCCACTGCACCACGAACGTGCCCTGCTGCCCGCCGGCGGCCAGCGACTCCAGCAGTGCGTCCCCGTCCCCCGCCACCGGCGCCCCGGTGTCCACCCGGCGCCCGTCCGGTCCGATCACCCGCACCGAGGCCAGCCGCAGCGTCACCGGCTCCGAGAACACCAGCCGCACCTGCGGCGGCGCGCCCGCCAACACCGACCCGTCGGCGGGCGAGGCCGTCACCAGCCCGGCGTGCGCCGCAGCCGGTCCCGCCGTCCCGAGCGCCAGGCCGCACAGCACGAGCAGCACCACCGCGACCTGCCGCAGCCGGCGCACCCCGCCCGTCTCCCGGGCCCTCCGCCCCCGTGGCACCAGCCCGTTCAACGGCAGTCACCCGCCGCCCGTCGGCGCTGCACCAACTGGTCCACGCCCAGCCGGTAGTCGGCCAGCGCGCCGTCGTCCGGCACGAACCGCCACTTGCCGTCCTGGTACACGACGGTGTTGCTGCCGGTCTGCGCGTCCCGGTGCCAGTCCACCCGCACCGTCACGTCGTCCAGCTTGGTGCTGCGGTCCACCAGGTACGGCGTCCCGAGCTGCGGCTTGCACTCGGTGTTCAGCCGCACGAAGTCGTCCTGTCCGATGGCCTGTTGCGCGCCGGCCGGCCACAATCCCCAGGCCGACGCCCAGCCGCCGCCCGCCAGCAGCCCGAACTCCTGGCGGGCCACCGCCTCCGCCTGCAGGGTCTGCGGCTGCGGCGCCACCGGCGCGGCGCTCGGCGCCCTGCTGCCGGTCCCGCAGCCCGCGGTCGGCAGCAGCACGGCCGCCATCGCCGCCAGCACCGCGCCGCGGACCGGCCACGCTGCCCGAAGCACTGTCACCTCGTCCTCCCACTCCGTTTCCGCGCAGGCCGATCGGGCCCGGGGTGCCCACCACCCCGGACCCGACCTCCCACCCCTGGGAACGACCCGGCCGTCAGTTGGTCAGGCGGTTGGTGCCGTAGTGCTGGACCAGGGCCTGGTTGGCCTTGAGGTCCAGGTCGGCGGTGAACTTCAGCGAGTCGCGGATCTGGGTCAGCGTGATCGCGGAGTTCGGCGCCCCACCCAGGGAGTAGGTGAAGGACTGCCCGGGCGCGACCTGACGCTGCGCCAGCGGCACGTCGTGGAAGTCGATCCGGGCGATGTAGAAGGAGGTTCCGTCGCCGCGCGGCACCTCCAGGTAGTCCTGCTGCGGGTGCCCGTACTGCTGGGTCGCGGTGTACCCGTGGTTGTCCGAGCCGGAGGGCGCCCGGAAGACCAGCACCGCACAGTCGGTGGAGAGCACCTGCGAGGTGGTGTTGGTGAAGACGAACTGCCAGTCGCCGTAGTACTGGTTGCCGCTGAAGGTGACGTACTCCGACAGCCCGACGTTGCTGGCGAACTGAGTGGTCACCGGCTCGCTGAGCACCGGGTTCGCGCCGCTGATCGGGAAGTTGACGCCGTTGGCGCAACGCTCCAGCGGCTGGTCGTACTGCGAGGGCTGACCGGCCGGCACCGCCTGGGTGAAGCCGGCCGGGCCGGCACTCACCGCGCTGGTGGTGTTCGGATCGGCTGCGGCCGAGTTGCCGCCTGCGAAGGCCGCGACGCCGGCCAGCAGGAGCACGGTGGCCAGGCCCGCGCCCAAGCCGCGCTTGGTGGAGGGCACATGCATGGTGGATCGGTCCTTTCGACGAGGAATGAACGATCGACCCACGGCGGGCATCCACACGCCGGCTCGGTGCAGTGGGGGAGCGCGGAGACGGCATGCCTGGGGAGGGCCCCGCTGTAGGGCTGCCTCGTACGGTTCCACCGGACCGTGCACCCGTCAAGGGTATAGACCATTAAGGACTAGACCATAAGGTCTACACCTCTCGAATGGCTCCCTTAAGGCAACTCCCCTTCCCAAAAGCGTTGCTGACGAACTCACAGATTCCAGCTCCTCCCTTCGGTGAGAGTCCCTCGCACCCGCCCGCGGCCGCTCCTCGCCGCTCCTCGCCGCTCCCCGTCCGCCCTCCCCGTCCACCGCCCCGCCTGCGGTGAGACGCCGCCACCCCGCCCGAAGGCCCACCGTCTCGCCCCCGCCCGGTCGGCCGCCCGACCGGGTAGCGTCGTGGGCGACCGACCGCCCCGCCCACCGGACCTGACTCCGCCTCAGCCCGAAGGAGCGCCATGAGCATCAGCTTCCTGCTGACCTCGCTCGTCATCGTCGCCACCCCCGGCACCGGTGCCCTCTACACCGTGGCCGCCGGCCTCGCCCGGGGCACCCGCGCCGCCCTGGTCGCCGCCCTCGGCTGCACCCTGGGCATCGTGCCGCACCTGATCGCCGCCATCACCGGCCTCGCCGCCCTGCTCAACGCGAGCGCCACCGCCTTCCAGACCGTCAAGTACGCGGGCGTCGCCTACCTGCTCTACATGGCCTGGGCCACCCTGCGCGACAAGGGCGCCCTCACCGTCGAGGAGGACGCCCCCGAGGTCCCGGCCCTCAAGGTGATCACCAAGGGCGTCGCGATCAACCTGCTCAACCCCAAGCTGACCCTCTTCTTCTTCGCCTTCCTCCCCCAGTTCGTGCACACCGACCGGGCCGGCGCCTGGCTGCCGATGGTCGAGCTCAGCGCCGTCTTCATGGCCCTGACGTTCGTCGTCTTCGCCCTCTACGGCCGCTTCGCCGCCGCCTTCCGCACCCACATCGCCACCCGCCCCGGCGTCGCCACCACCCTGCGCCGCACCTTCGCCACCGCCTTCGCCGCCCTGGCCGGCCTCCTCGCCTACGAGGCCTGACCGCCCACCCGCGACCGCGGCACCGGGAACCAGGTCCCGCGCACCCACCCCTCCCCTCCTCCCCTCGGGCGCCCCCCCGCCCCCCGGGGGGGCGCCCCGGGGCCCCCCCCCGCCCCCCCCCCCGCGCCCCCCCCCGCCCCCCCCCCCCC
>NZ_JBHYKG010000425.1:0-5797 GCF_042741245.1 Kitasatospora sp. NPDC058965 | reverse complement strand
CCGCTCGCCACTGGCGAGCGGCCCGGTGCCGTGCTGCGGTCAGGACCAGCTGGAGTGCAGCGGCTTGCCCTCGGCGTAGCCGGCCGCGCTCTGGATGCCGACGACCGCCTTCTCCTGGAACTCCGCCAGGCTGTTGGCCCCCGCGTAGGTGCAGGAGCTGCGCACGCCCGCGATGATCGAGTCGATCAGGTCCTCGACGCTCGGGCGGGCCGGGTCCAGGAACATCCGCGAGGTGGAGATGCCCTCCTCGAAGAGCGCCTTGCGGGCCCGGTCGTAGGCCGACTCCTCCGCCGTGCGGTTGCGCACCGCGCGGGCCGAGGCCATGCCGAAGCTCTCCTTGTACTGGCGCCCGTCGGGGGCGGTCTGCAGGTCGCCGGGCGACTCGTAGGTGCCGGCGAACCAGGAGCCGATCATCACGTTGGAGGCACCGGCCGCCAGCGCCATCGCGACGTCGCGCGGGTGGCGCACGCCGCCGTCGGCCCAGACGTGCTTGCCCAGCCGGCGCGCCTCGGCGGCGCACTCCAGCACCGCGGAGAACTGCGGGCGGCCCACGCCGGTCATCATCCGGGTGGTGCACATCGCGCCGGGGCCGACACCGACCTTGAGGATGTCCGCGCCGGCCTCGATCAGGTCGCGCACGCCGGCCGCGGTGACCACGTTGCCGGCGACGATCGGGATCCGCGGGTCCAGGCCGCGGACCGCGCGCAGCGCGCTGATCATCGACTCCTGGTGCCCGTGCGCGGTGTCCACCACCAGCACGTCGGCGCCCGCCTCGATCAGCGCCTTGGCCTTGCCTGCCACGTCGCCGTTGATGCCGACGGTGGCGGCGACCCGCAGCTTGCCGGCCGCGTCCACCGCGGGGGTGTACAGGGTGGCGCGCAGCGCGCCCTTGCGGGTCAGGATGCCGACCAGCTCGCCGGCCGCGTCCACCACCGGGGCCAGCTTGCGGTGGCCCTCGCCCAGCTTCTCGAAGGCGGCCTTCGGGTCGATCGACTCGTCCAGCAGCAGCAGGTCGCGGGACATCACCTGGGACAGGCTGGTGAACCGGTCCACGCCCTGGCAGTCGCCGTCGGTCACCACGCCGACCGGCTTGCCGTCCTCGACCACCACCAGCGCGCCGTGCGCCCGCTTGGGCAGCAGCGCCAGCGCGTCGGCCACGGTGGCCCCCGGGGACAGCGTCACCGGGGTGTCGAAGACCAGGTGACGCCGCTTCACCCAGGTGATCACCTCGGCGATCACCTCGGTCGGGATGTCCTGCGGGATCGCCACCAGGCCGCCGCGACGGGCCACCGTCTCGGCCATCCGGCGCCCGGCGATGGCGGTCATGTTCGCCACCACCAGCGGGATCGTGGTGCCGGTCCCGTCGTTGGAGGAGAGGTCGACGCCCTGCCGAGAGCCGACGGCGGACCGGCTGGGGACCATGAAGACGTCGTCGTACGTGAGGTCGTACGGGACCGCGTTCCGCTCGTCGTAGCTGCCGGTCTGGGGGTTCAAGAAGCGCATGAACTGGGGCTCTCTGGCTCTGGGAGGGTAGACCTCGGGCACGGATCAGGGGCCGGTTCCAGGCCGAACGACCGCTCACCGGCCGCCCCGCACCCAACCGTCGATACTCGCGGATACCCACCTCGAAAGCCAGTTCACACGCGAACCTTGAGGGTCCGCACAATCAGCGCAACTTGATCTTCGCCGGACCCTGGAGGAACCTCCAAGTCAGGCCAGGTGGCCGCTCGGGTCGACCGTGCCGATCCGGCGGCCGGTGACCCGGTGCGGGCGGACCCGGATCCACAGCTGGCGGGCCGGGCCGACCCAGGGCCGGCCCTGGTCGGCGCGGTCGTCGAGGGCGGCGGCCTCCGGCGGGGTGGGCCGCTCGGCGGTGCCGACCAGCAGCACGCTCCACCCGTTGCGCAGCTGCTCGTCCACCCGGTCGGCCTGGAACGACAGCGGGTCGCCGGCCGCGCAGGCGCCGACCGCGTCCGGCGCCGTGCGGTAGACCACGGTGTGCCCGTCGACCAGGTAGTTGACCGGGACCACGGTGGGGCCCTCGGCGTCGGGCAGCGCGATCCGGCCCACCCCGTGGCCGCCGAGGCGCTCCCAGCACTCCTCCTCGGTCAGCCGGACCAGGGCCGGGCGGGCCACCCGGCCCTGCTGGCCGGGCGCGGCGTCGGCCCGGCCCTCGGTCAGCTCCTGGTAGCTGAGCCCGAGGGCGGCCGCCACCCGCAGCAGGCCGGCCGGGTCGAAGCCGGGAGCGGTCTCGGTCAGGTAGCTCAGGTAGGGCGGCGCCATCCCGGCCTTGGCAGCCAAATCCTCGCGGGAGATCCCCAGTTGGTCACAACGCTCGGTGATCCGGCGGCGCATCGCGGCCTGCGCCCCGGCGTCCTGCTGATGCTTCGTCACGGTACCGATCCTGGGCGAGGTGGGCAGCGCCCGCCACCGGACGGAACCCGGCGCCGCGCTGCCGCGTCCCATCGGAGCCCACACCAGTGGGACGCGGGACACCGGACCGGGCGGGGAGCGACCATGCGGATCAAGCGGAGCTGGCGGACGGCGGGCGCGGCGGCGGTGGCCGCCCTGGTCCTGGCGGGCTGCGGCAGCGGGGGCGGCAGCACGGTGGCGGGCACCGCCGAGCTGAAGGCGACCGGCGCGCCCCGGCTGACCGCCACCGGCGAGCAGCGCACGGCCACCGCCACCGGCGACCGGGCGCTGGGCCTGGACCTGTACCACGCGCTCGCCGTGCAGCACGGCAGCGGCAACCTGGTGCTCTCCCCGTCCGGCCTGACCACCCTGCTCGCCATGCTGCTGCCCGGCGCCCGCGGCACCACCGAGCAGGAGCTGGCCGCCGCGCTGCACACCGGGCTCACCGGGGAGCAGTACGCGGCCGCCACCGGCGACCTGGACCGGACCGCCCACGACGGGCTGGACAAGCAGGTGACCCTGGAGCAGTCCGACACCCTGTGGGCGCAGCGGGGCCTGCCGGTCCAGCAGGACTACCTCCGGGTGCTCGGCGGCGCCTTCGACGCGGGCGTGCGCACCACCGACTTCGCGAAGGACCCGGACGGCTCGCGGCGGGCCGTCAACGCGCTGGTCGAGCAGCAGACCCACGGGCTGATCAAGGACCTGTTCGGCCCGCAGGACGTGAACGACGGCACCCTGCTGGCGCTGACCGACGCGCTCTACCTCAAGGCGGACTGGCGGCTGCCGTTCAAGCCGGCCGAGACCCGCCCACGCGACTTCCACACCCTGGACGGGCGCACCGAGCAGCCGTCCACCATGGCCCAGCTGGCCCGGGTCCGCTACGCCGCCGGCAGCGGCGGAATCACCGGCCAGCCCTGGCAGGCGGTGGAGCTCCCGTACGCCTCCGGCCACCTGGCGATGGACCTGGTGGTGCCCGCCCAGGGCGGCTTCGACGCGTTCCGGCGCGGGCTGGACCAGGCGCAGCTGCAGCGGATCGTGGACGGCCTGGCGGACACCGAGGTGGACCTGACGCTGCCCAGGTTCAGCTTCGAGACCGACAGCGACCTGAACGGACCGCTGGCGCAGCTCGGCGTCAAGACGGCGTTCTCCGGCAGCGCCGACCTGACCGGGATCACCGGGAACGACCCGAAGTGGCGGGCGAGCCTGACCAAGGTGGTGCAGAAGGCGAAGATCACGGTGGACGAGCAGGGCACGGTCGCCGCGGCGGGCAGCGGGGCGGTGGCCGGCGCCACCGCGGTCGCCCCGGCCCGGGACCGGGCCGAGCTGCACATCGACCGGCCGTTCCTCTTCCTGATCCGGGACACCACCACCGACCTGCCGCTCTTCCTGGGCCAGGTGACCGACCCGGCGGCCGGCTGAGCCCGACCGCGCACGGGCAGCCGGGTGACAACAGTGGTGTCGCCGGGCCGATCCGACGGTTCGTCGGCGGACAATGGGCGGGCCGTCGCCGAGCCCACGGAGGGTGCCCGTGTCCGCCGAATCCCGCCGAGTGGTGGTTCCGGTGCTGGTCCTGGTCCTGACGGCGCTGCTCGGCTGCACGGGCGCCGCACCCCGGGCGGCCGGGGCCGCCGAGGCGGCCTTCAACGGGACCGGCTGCAGCAGTGCCGCGGTGCGCGGCGGCTTCCAGGTCGGGGTGACCCATGCGGAGCACAGCATCGGCACCGGGACCGACCCCACGGCGCCGCCGCCCGCCCCGGCCGCGCTGGCCCGGGCCCGCCGGACGCTCTCCTCGGTCGGCCCGCTGCAGAACATGCACCTGTTCGGCTTCGGCGAGTGGGCGAACCCGCGGCACGGGGCGCACGGGCCGTTCGACTGGTCCTCGCTGGACGCCCGGATGCGGCTGATCTGCGCCACCGGCGGGACCCCGGTGATCACCCTGTGCTGCTCGCCGTCCTGGGCCACCGACCACTACGACCCCCAGGCCCCCGACGACACCACGCACCTGTACGACGCGCCGCTGCCCTCGCACTACCAGGACTACGCCGACCTGGCGGTGGCCGTCGCCCGGCGCTACCCGTTCGTGCGGTACTTCCAGGTCTGGAACCAGTTCAAGGGCTTCTACGGGGTGCCGCGCCCGGACGGCTCGGTGGACTACTCGCAGTGGGACGCCGCGGCGTACACCTCCTTCTACAACACGGTCTACCGGGCGCTGGACGGCTACCGGAAGTCGGCCCGGGTGGACCTGAGGATCGGCGGCCCGTACGTGCCGTTCCCCACCTGGTCCGATCCCGGCGCCGCGGGCCACCCGGCCGCAGTGGCCGCCCTGCGCGGCCAGCCCTGGGGCACCGTGGACCAACGCGCCCTGGACGCGCTGGACTACTGGCTGGCGCACGACGCGGGCGCCGACTTCCTGGCGGTGGACGCCGGCACCGACACCGAACCCGCCTGCCCGGACACCGCGCCCGACTGCACGGACGCCCAGAAGTACCGCCGGTTCCCCGACCAGGCGCAGGGGGCGGCCAAGTTCAAGGCGCTGGACCAGTACCTGCACGGCCTCCTGAACCACCGTCAGCTGCCGATCTGGTGGTCGGAGTACTACGCCCCCGTGGACGGGACCAACGCCAGCACCGCGGCGATGTACCGCGGCGTGCTCGACGCGATGGCCGCCTCCGGCGCCTCGGCAGCCCTGATGTGGAGCCCGGAGTACGAGCCCAACCTGCCCACCGACTGCCACGACGCGAGCGGGCACCAGGAGTGCTCGAACGGCTTCCCCGCGCTGTGGACCGAGCCGGACCTGTGGGGCGGCGGCGGCCCGCCGCCGGGGCCGGACTACCTGTCGATCGTCCGCACCTTCACCGGATCGCACCGGGGATAGCAACCGGTGGCCGGCAAAGGGCTGGGCCCGGGTCGGCGGCGCTGGCATGATGAGGCCCGTGATCAGCACAGGCTTCCTGCACACCTCCCCGGTCCACGTGCCGACCTTCCGCGCGCTGGTGGCGGACCTGGCCCCCGAAGGAACCGCCCAACGGCACCTGGTGGACGAACAGTTGCTGGCCGACGCGCGCGAGGGGCTGCCGTACCGGGAGAAGTTGGCCGACCGGCTGGCCGAACTCGCCGGCTGCGACGTGGTGGTGGTGACCTGCTCGACCATCGGCGGCGCGGCCGAGGAGCTGCTCCCGCAGGCGATCCGGGTGGACCGCCCGATGGCCGAGGCGGCGGCGAAGTACCCGCGGGTCGGGGTCGCCTACGCGCTCGACTCCACCCTCGCGCCCACCACCGCGCTGCTCGCCGAGGTGGGCGCGGTCGAGCTGGTGGAGATCGACTGCGGCCGCGCCTGGCCGCACTTCGAGTTCGGTGACCTGCCCGCCTACCACGCGGTGGTCGC
>NZ_JBHYKG010000424.1:0-5828 GCF_042741245.1 Kitasatospora sp. NPDC058965 | reverse complement strand
GAGGACGACTTCGAGGAGCACCCCCCGCTGCGGCTGTCGCGGCGGGGGGTCGTGGTGCTCAGCGCGCTGGTCGGCGCCGTCCTCGTCCTGGTCGGCTGGCTGGTCTTCTTCTCCTCGGCGCTGGACGTGCGCACGGTCGCCGTCCAGGGCCTGCGCAACGACCAGCTGACGGTGGACGAGATCCGCACGGCCATAGGGCCGGTGCAGCACGGGCCGCTGGCCCGGGTGGACCTGGACGCGGTGCAGCACCGGGTGGAGGCGATCCCACGGGTGGCCAAGGCCGAGGTCTGGCGCGGCTGGCCGCACACGCTCCGGGTCAAGGTGGTCGAGCGGACCGCGGTGGCCGCCGTCAAGGGTTCTGATGGCAGGTTCACTCAAATGGATGCAAGTGGGGTGAGCTTCGCCACCGAGGCGACGCCACCGCCCGGTGTTCCGGTGGTGGAGCTGCAGCTGAGCCAGCCGGCCCAGGACGCGGCGGCGGTGCTGCCGCAGGACGAACTGGTCCGCGGCGCGGTCCAGGTGGCGGCCGGCCTGCCCCCGGAGGTGGCCCAGCAGGCCCCGGGGCTGCTGGTCCGTTCGTATGACGACATCGAGCTGCACCTGGCGAACGGCGCGACCGTGCGCTGGGGCAGCCCGGAGCGGACCGACCGCAAGGCCACCGTGCTGCGCGCGCTGCTGAAGCAGCAGGCCAGGACCTACGACGTGAGCGCGCCGGAGGCTCCGGCGATCTCCGGCTGAACAATCCGGTAGGTTCTCTTCACAGGAGCACCATTGACGCTCCGTCGGCAGCACCATTGACGGCGTGTCGGTGGGTGGCCGACCCTGGGTGGTCCCACCCCCGGCGCTCGGCGCCGAGTGGTGATCACATAGGCTCAAAAGAAAAAAGGGAAGCTCGGCGTGTTCGTTGAACACGAGCCCGTCCGGCACTTAGTGTCCTGTGTCACCAGGCGGTGTGCCGACGGTCCCTGACGCTTCGTTCGGAACCCGGCACCGGTCCGCCATGAACCCTCAACGTCAAGTTTAGGGTTCGGGTCGCCGGTATCCATTTCGGACAATCAGTCAGGAACCGGGCTCCCCACCCCTCTGAACGTCGGCTTCCGCGACCCAGGAAGTCGACCCGGACACCCGAGGCGAGAGGCCTTCGACGTGGCAGCACCGCAGAACTACCTCGCAGTCATCAAGGTCGTCGGCATCGGCGGCGGCGGTGTCAACGCCATCAACCGGATGATCGAGGTCGGGCTCAAGGGCGTCGAGTTCATCGCGATCAACACCGATGCGCAGGCCCTGCTGATGAGCGACGCCGACGTCAAGCTGGACGTGGGCCGTGAGCTGACCCGCGGTCTGGGCGCCGGCGCCAACCCCGAGGTCGGCCGCAAGGCCGCCGAGGACCACCGCGAGGAGATCGAGGAGGTCCTCAAGGGGGCCGACATGGTCTTCGTCACCGCCGGCGAGGGCGGCGGCACCGGCACCGGCGGCGCGCCGGTGGTGGCCAACATCGCCCGCTCGCTCGGCGCGCTCACCATCGGCGTCGTGACGCGCCCGTTCACCTTCGAGGGCCGCCGCCGCGCCAACCAGGCCGAGGACGGCATCGCCTCGCTCCGCGAGGAGGTGGACACCCTGATCGTGATTCCGAACGACCGCCTGCTGTCCATCTCCGACCGCCAGGTGAGCGTGCTGGACGCGTTCCGCTCCGCCGACCAGGTGCTGCTCTCCGGTGTCCAGGGCATCACCGACCTGATCACCACCCCCGGCCTGATCAACCTCGACTTCGCCGACGTGAAGTCGGTCATGTCGGACGCCGGCTCGGCCCTGATGGGGATCGGCTCGGCGCGCGGCGAGGACCGGGCCAAGGCGGCCGCCGTGATGGCGATCTCCTCGCCGCTGCTGGAGGCCTCGATCGACGGCGCCCGCGGCGTGCTGCTCTCCATCTCCGGCGGGTCCGACCTCGGGCTGTTCGAGATCAACGAGTCGGCCCAGCTGGTCAGCGAGGCCGCGCACCCCGAGGCCAACATCATCTTCGGTGCGGTGATCGACGACGCGCTCGGCGACGAGGTCCGGGTCACCGTGATCGCGGCCGGCTTCGACGGCGGTCAGCCGCCGGCCATCGTGCGCGACCCGGTGGTCAAGGCGAGCACCCCGGCGGCCGCGCCGGAGCGTCCGGCGCACGCGCCGACCCGGCCGTACGGCGGGATGGGCGCGGTGACCAACCGCTCCGAGGAGAGCTCCGCGCCGACCGCCAAGGTCGAGACCGCGGTGGCCCCGCCGGTCCCGCCGCAGGTTCAGCCGGCCCGGCTGCCCTACGTGGAGAGCCCGGCCGAGGAGCTCGATGTCCCGGACTTCCTCAAGTAGTTTGTAAGATTTTTTCCAGGGTTCGGTGCCCATCCCGCCAGTGGCCGGGATGGGCACCGTCGTGTGAACAGGGGCAGGTGACCGGAGATGACGGACCGACAGCAGGGCGGCACCACCGCGGAGCGGCTGGCGCAGCTGCGGGGCGGGCTGTCCGCGGTCGAACAGCGGATCGCGGCCGCCTGCGCGGCGGCCGGCCGGCCGCGGGCCGAGGTCTCGCTGGTGGTGGTCACCAAGACCTACCCCGCCTCCGACACCCGGTTGCTCGCCGGGCTCGGGGTGCGCGAGGTGGCGGAGAACCGCGACCAGGACGCCGCGCCGAAGGCGGCCGAGTGCGCCGACCTGCCGCTGGTCTGGCACTTCGTCGGGCAGTTGCAGACGAACAAGGTGCGCTCGGTGGTGCGCTACGCACACCATGTTCACTCCGTCGACCGGCCGCGGCTGGTCGGAGCGCTGTCCGAGGCGGTGCTCAGGGCCGAGCGGCCGGAGCTGGGTTGCCTGGTGCAGGTGGCGCTGGACGCCGGGGTCGGGCACGGGCGCGCCGGAGTGGCACCGGACCAGGTGTTGCCGCTGGCCGACCTGATCGCGGGAACGCCCGGACTGCGGCTGGACGGCGTGATGACGGTGGCTCCGCTGAGCGGTCCGCTGGCCGGTGATCCGGCCGCCGCCTTCGCCGCGCTGGCGGAAATCTCAAGCGCCGTACGCGCGGCCCATCCTGCTGCCACGATGGTCTCGGCGGGCATGAGCGGGGACCTGGAGCAGGCGATCGCTGCCGGAGCGACACATGTACGCGTCGGTACGGCGGTGCTCGGTGCGCGGTCACCCCTCGGGTAACGTCACCGGGTAGTAGATCAGACTGCCGGACAAATCAGGACAAAGCACCGATTCGTCCGGTCGAACCGAACCAATCGTGGATCGTATGTCCGCGGCCACGCACACGGACTGACGGGTTTTCGGGCACACCGCCCCGGATCTGACGGAAAGTGGGCGGACCGCACGTCCCGCCCCGCACACTCGACTACGGGCCCACCGTACTCGAAGAGTTCGGGAGGCGCGGGGCCTGGCCGGTGACGAAGCCGATCCACCACAGAGCGGAGGACAGGAGCATGGCCGGCGCAATGCGCAAGATGGCGGTCTACCTCGGCCTCGTGGAGGACGAGACGTACGACGGCCAGGGTTACGACCCGGACGACGACTACGACACGGACCCCGAGCCGATCCGGACCGGGCGGACCGAGGAGGTGCCCCGGCCCGCCGCGCCGACCCCGCCGGCGCCGGTGGCCACGATCGCGCCGCAGCCGGTGCCCGCCGCGGTGCCGATCCGGCAGGAGCCGCCGCGGATGGCTCCCGTGTCGTCCATCACACCCGAACGCCGTCAGAACCTGGAGAAGAGTGCCCCGGTGATCATGCCCAAGGTCGTGAACGAGCGGGAGCCGTACCGCATCACCACGCTGCACCCGCGGACCTACAACGAGGCCCGTACCATCGGGGAACAGTTCCGCGGCGGCACCCCGGTGATCATGAATCTGACCGAGATGGACGACACCGACGCCAAGCGGCTCGTAGACTTCGCCGCTGGACTCGTCTTCGGTCTGCACGGCAGTATCGAGCGCGTGACGCAGAAGGTGTTCCTGCTGTCGCCTGCTAACGTCGATGTCACGGCGGAGGACAAGGCTCGGATCGCCGAGGGTGGGTTCTTCAACCAGAGCTGACCCGCCCACGACGCCATGTGTGGACCTGTTGGACAGTGCGTGACAAGGCAGTATCACCGCAGAGCAGTGCTTGATTCAGAAGCAACCGGGAGAGGGATACCCGATGGGGATCGTGGGGGCAGTGCTCTACTACGCACTGACCGTCTTCCTGGTCGTTCTGCTGTTCCGTCTGGTCATGGACTGGGTCTTCCAGTTCGCCCGCTCATGGCGACCCGGGAAGGCCATGGTGGTGGTCCTGGAGGCCACGTACACTGTCACGGATCCGCCACTCAAGCTTCTTCGGCGGTTCATTCCGCCGTTGCGTCTCGGGGGCGTGGCGCTCGACCTGTCCTTCTTCGTACTGATGATCATTGTGTATGTCCTGATCTCGCTCGTGCAGCGTCTGCCGTGGTGAGCGATGCGGCAGGATGCCAGTGTGCCGACGATCACGTTGAGGTGAAGAGATGCCGTTGACCCCCGAGGACGTTCGGAACAAGCAGTTCACGACCGTCCGCCTGCGCGAAGGCTATGACGAGGACGAGGTCGATGCCTTCCTCGACGAGGTCGAAGCGGAGCTGACCCGCCTGCTGCGCGAGAACGAGGACCTGCGGGCCAAGCTGGCCGCCGCGACCCGGGCTGCCGCGCAGAACCAGGCCAACATGCGCAAGGAGCAGCCGCAGGAGGCCCAGCGCCCCGGTGCCCCGGTGCCGGCCGCCATATCCGGCCCGCCGGTCCCCGGCCAGCAGGGCCCGGGCCAGCAGCAGCCCCCGCAGCAGCAGCAGATGGGCCAGCCGCTCGGCCTGCCCTCCGGCGCGCCGCAGCTCCCGGCCGGCCAGGGCGGTCCGATGGGCAACCCGATGCAGCAGCAGCAGATGCAGCAGCAGCCGATGGGTCAGCCGCAGATGGGCACCATGGGTGGTCAGCAGCAGCTGGTGCAGCCGATGGGCGGCCAGATGCTCCAGCCGCTGGGCGGCCCGATGGGCCAGATGCAGCCGCAGATGGGCACCATGGGCGGCCAGCAGCAGCTCGCCCCGATGGGCGCGCCGATGCCGCAGCAGCTCGGCGGCCCGATGGGCGCCCCGATGCAGCAGCAGGGTCCCGGTGGCGACAGCGCCGCCCGCGTCCTCGCGCTCGCCCAGCAGACCGCCGACCAGGCGATCTCCGAGGCGCGGTCCGAGGCCAACAAGATCGTCGGCGAGGCCCGCAGCCGCGCCGAGGGCCTGGAGCGGGACGCCCGCGCCAAGGCCGACGCGCTGGAGCGGGACGCCCAGGAGAAGCACCGGGTCGCGATGGGCTCGCTGGAGTCCGCCCGGGCCACCCTGGAGCGCAAGGTCGAGGACCTGCGGGCCTTCGAGCGCGAGTACCGCACCCGCCTGAAGTCCTACCTGGAGACCCAGCTGCGCCAGCTGGAGTCGCAGGCGGACGACTCGCTCGCCCCGCCGCGGATCCCGGCCACCGCCTCGCTGCCCCCGGCCGCGTCGTCGATGGCCTCCACCGGGGCGCCGTCCTTCGGCGGCCAGTCCTCCTTCGGCGGGAGCGCCCCGTCGTTCGGCGGCAACCAGTCCTTCGGCGGCGGCAACGTCCAGCCGTCGTTCGGCGGCCAGCCCGCCGGGCCGACCGCTCCGCAGATGGCTCCGGCCGGCATGACCCAGCCGATGGCCGCGGTCCGTCCGCAGCCGCCGCAGCCCATGCAGCCGATGCAGCAGGCGCCGGCCCCGATGCGCGGCTTCCTGATCGACGAGGACGGGGACAACTGATCCCCACCCCCTCCTGAGAGCGCCCCCACCGCAC
>NZ_JBHYKG010000423.1:0-5835 GCF_042741245.1 Kitasatospora sp. NPDC058965 | reverse complement strand
GCCCCCGCCGACCGCCCCGTGCCGCGGCCCCCGCCGGCGGGGACCCCCGCCCCGCCCCCGGCGCCGACCCGGGGGCCCACGGATCCCGCGGCCCGGGTTGCCGCCGACACCGGGCTGCCGGTCCGCGCCGCCTTCTACTACCCGTGGTACCCGGAGAACTTCACCCCGTCGGGCACCCACTACACGGCCTCGGCGGGCCGCTACTCCGTCGACGTCCCGGCCACCGTGGACCGCCAGATCCAGGACATGCAGTACGGCGGCCTGCAGGCCGGCATCGCCTCCTGGTGGGGTGTGGGACGGCGCGAGGACAAGCGGCTGCCGCTGCTGCTCACCGAGGGCGCCCGGCTCGGCTTCTCCTGGTCGGTGTACTACGAGGAGGAGGGCTACACCGACCCGTCGGTGGAGCAGATCAGCAGCGACCTGGCCCACCTGCGCGGGTACGCCGACCAGAAGGCCTGGCTGCACGTCGACGGGAAGCCGGTGATCTTCGTCTACGCCGGGGCCGGCGACGGCTGCGCCATGGCCACCCGGTGGGCGCAGGCCAACCGGACCGCGGGGTTCTTCGTCGTGCTGAAGGTGTTCGCCGGCTACCGGGATTGCGCGGACCAGCCGCAGGGCTGGCACCAGTACGCCTCCGGCCTGGACGTGCAGCCCGGGTACTCGGCGATCCTGTCGCCGGGCTTCTGGAAGTACGACCAGGCGACACCGACGGTGCCGCGCGACCTCGCCCGCTTCCGGCAGGACGCCGTCACCGTCGCCACCTCGGGCGCGCCGTTCCAACTCGTGGTGACCTACAACGAATGGGGCGAGGGGACGGCGGTGGAGTCGTCCACCGAGTGGCCCAGCAGCAGCGGCCACGGCGCCTACCTGGACATCCTGCACGAGGTGTTCGCCGCACATCCCCGCTGAGTGCCCGGCGAGTCGGGGCAACGGTGCCGACCGGTCCGGCCGGCACCCGCCGCCGCGGGTCGGCGTTCTCGCGCGGGCCGACGGCACCGGTGGCGTTCGTGAACCGTAAGGCCCGGGGGCCCGGTTCCGCCGCCGTCCGTTCCTACAGTGGCCGGGAGGTTGTTCCCGAGGAGAGAGGTGGGCCGGGATGACAGTCGGCCAGGACGTCGCGCCGAGCGCCGAGGTGGGCGTGATCGGCGGATCCGGACTCTACGAACTGCTGCACGACGTGACCGAGGTGCGGGTGGACACCCCGTACGGGGCGCCCAGCGACGCGCTGTTCGTGGGCGAGGCGGCCGGCCGCCGGATCGCGTTCCTGCCCCGGCACGGCCGCGACCACCGGATTCCCCCGCACCGGATCAACTACCGCGCCAACCTGTGGGCGTTGCACGCCCTGGGCGTACGGCAGGTGCTGGCACCGTGCGCGGTCGGCGGGCTGCGCCCGGAGTTCGGGCCGGGCACCCTGCTGCTGCCCGACCAGTTCGTGGACCGGACCTCGGGACGGGTGCAGACCTTCTACGACGGGCTGCCGCTGCCGGACGGCACGGTGCCGGAGGTGGTGCACGTGTCGTCGGCCGACCCGTACTGCCCGGCGGGGCGGCGGGCGGCCCGGGAGGCCGCCCGGGCGGCCGGCTGGGAATCCGTGGACGGCGGCACGCTGGTGGTGATCGAGGGGCCGCGCTTCTCCACCCGCGCGGAGTCCCGCTGGTTCACCGCCAACGGGTGGTCGGTGGTCGGCATGACCGGGCACCCGGAGGCGGTGCTGGCGCGCGAACTCGGCCTCTGCTACACCTCGGTGGCCCTGGTCACGGATCTCGACGCCGGTGTGGAGAGCGGCGAGGGCGTCACCCACGGCGAGGTGCTGGAGGTGTTCGCCCGCAACGTCGACCGGCTGCGCACCGTGCTGTTCACGGCGGTCGAGCGTCTTCCGGCGGTGCGCGAGTGCCCGTGCGGCCACGCCTTGGACGGTCTCGGGACCGGCCTTCCCGGGGTCCCGGGCGACTGATGCCGACGCACGGTGCGGAACGTGCTCCCCGGGTGGCCGCCGTGGCAGACTGGCCGGTGAACGCTGCTGGTGGAGAGGGGAGTTGTCGGTGACCGAGGGTGCTCCCGTGGTGTTCCTGCTGGTCGGGCTCACCGGTTCGGGGAAGACGACCTACGCCCGGCAGAAGCTGGTGCCCGGGGGCGCTGTGCGGCTGTCGGTGGACGAGGTCGTCCACGAGCGGCACGGCCGGTACGGCATCGACTACCCGGAGCGCAGCTACTTCGAGAAGGAGGCCCCGGTCGTCGCCGAGCTGCACCGGCGGCTTGCCGAGCTGGTCGCCGAGGGCCGGGACGTGGTGTGGGACCACGGGCTGTGGCCGCGCAAGGACCGCGACGCGATGAAGGAGCTGGTGGAGTCGGTCGGCGGGCGGTGGCGGCTGCTGTACTTCCCGGTCGAGCGGGACGAGCTGCTGCGCAGGCTCGCCGAGCGCAACCAGCGGGGCGACGCGAACGCGCTGATCGTGACGCCGCAGGCCCTGGACGACTTCTTCGCGCGGTTCGAGGCGCCGCGGGGCGAGGGCGAGGAGATCGTGGAGCCGGGCCGGCACTGAGGTCGGCGGGCGCCGGTGGTCAGGTGTCAGCGTCGGGCACGGCGGCGGCGCAGCAGTTCCCAGACCGTGGTCAGCACGGCGACGGCGGCGAGGGTGAGGAGCCAGTTGCGCAGGTAGGGGAGGGCCAGCACGGTCGGGTTGCCGTGGTCGTCGCCGGCGCGCAGGACGGCGGGGAGGGCTACGGCGGTCACGGCTGCGGCGAGGACCAGCCCGGACCGTACCGGTGTGGTGCGGGCGGCCGCGAGGCCGAGCAGGCAGACGAGGGGGAGCCAGAGGCCGTCGTGGAGGACCAGTCCGCCGGCCGCCCACCAGAGGATGTCGGTGGGGTCGGTGATGTAGCTGTCGTGCAGCAGGCCGTGGATCCCGTAGCCGATGAGGCCGACGCCGGCCAGGGCGGTTGCCACGCGCAGCGCGCGCAGCACGGGGTGCTGGTCCGGGTGGGGCTGGTCGGGCATCAGATGATCTCCAGTCGGGCGACCCACTTGGTCTGCAGGACGCCGGGGCGGTTGGGGGCGATGATCCGGGCCGGGTAGCCGTGGTCGGGGTCGAGGACCTGGCCGTTGACGCGCAGCGCGAGCAGGGTGAGCGGGTCGCGGGCGTAGGTGGCGGGCATCTCCATGATCCGGTAGGGGCCGTCGGCCTCCAGCGAGGTGACCCGCACCCGGGCGTCCGCGTCGGCGCCGGCCCGGTCCAGCAGGTCGCGCAGGCGTACCCCGGTCCAGTGGGCGGAGGCGCTCCAGCCCTC
This sequence comes from Kitasatospora sp. NPDC058965, assembly GCF_042741245.1. NCBI lineage: Bacteria > Bacillati > Actinomycetota > Actinomycetes > Kitasatosporales > Streptomycetaceae > Kitasatospora > Kitasatospora sp. NPDC058965. The sequence continues at coordinate 2,547 of NZ_JBHYKG010000423.1, read as the reverse complement.
GACGCAGGCGATCGGCAGTTCGGCGGTGACCTGGGGGAGCGTCAGGAGTTCGGCCATGGTGAGCCGGTAGGGGCGCGGTCCGGTGACCGTCAGCTGCCAGTCGGCGGGGGCGGTGCTGGTGCCCGCCGCCGCGGCGGTGCGGTTGATCGGCAGGCCCTGGGGGCCGAGGTCGGGGCGGCGCGGTGCGAACAGGTCGAAGGCGCGCAGCCAGGGCACCGTCTGCCCGGCGGTGGTCAGCGTGACCACGCCCACCGAGGCGGTGACCGCGCCGAGGAAGGCCCGCCGCTGCGCCAGGCCGGGCCTGACCCGTCGCCAGTGCGCCGCGATCAGCGGCGCCTTGGCGGCGACGTGCAGCAGCAGCCCGCCGGTGGCCAGCCAGCCGACCCAGAAGTGGGTCTGCCGGAACGGGAACGGCCACGGGTACCACTGCAGCGTGTTCAGCAGACCGGTGAACAGCTCCAGCAGCATCGCCGCCACCAGCACCGCGATCCCCAGCCGCTCCAGCGCGTGCGCCACGCTGCGCACCGGCGGCCACTCGAACAGCCTGGGGTACACCGTCCAGAGCTTCGCCCCGAGCAGCGGGATCGCGGCGATCCCGCTGATCACGTGCAGGCCCTGGGTCACCCGGTAGCCGTTCACCGGGCGGGCAGGCAGGTGCGGTGCGAGCCAACCGGGCGGGTCCTGCAGCAGATGACTCGTCAGACCGGTCAGGAAGCAGACGAGCAGGGCCGCGCCCAGCCAGCGCCCGAGGACGACCGCGGTCCGCGGCTCGTGCAGCGGCGAGGTGAACGCCCCCTCGCGCAACGGCCCGCGGCGCAGGAACGCCGGGGGAGCGGGCAGCGGCGGGTCGTAGCGGCGGCGGGCGGCCGGAGTGCCGGAGTCGGCGGGGTCGGTTTCCACGCCTCCATCGAAGCGCTCCGGTGCGGTCCTGCGGGGCTGCGACGTGCTTACGGAATCCGAACGGCGCTCCCGCCGTCCGGCCGGTGCGCTCCCGCCGGTGGGAGGGTGGGCGACGTGATCTCCCGTCCCGTCCCGCGCTGCCTGCTCGCCCTCGCCGCCCTGGTCACCGCGCTGGCGCTGACCGTCACCCGCGGCGGGTCCCTCCCCTCGCACGGCTGGTCCCTCCCGCCGCACGGCTGGCACGTCCCGCTGTCCGGCTGGTACCTGCTCGACACCGCGCTCTTCGCGCTCGCACTGCCGCTGCTGCGCAAGGTGCCCCGCGGGCAGGCCGTGCCGCTGGTCCTGGCCGGCAGCATCGCCGTGGCCGCCGCCGGACTGCTGGCCGCGCCGCGCACCAGCGACGACGCCTACCGCTACGTCTGGGACGGACGGGTCCAGGCGGCCGGGATCTCGCCGTACGCCCACACCCCGGACGATCCGGCGCTCGCACGGTTGCGCGATCCCGGGCTCTTCCCGGTGGGCGACGGCTGCACGGGCTGGGACGAGCGGCGCACCGGGGCCGGGGACTGCACCCGCATCAACCGGCCGGCCGTGCACACCATCTACCCGCCGGTGGCGCAGGGGTGGTTCCTGCTGCTGCACCCGTTCGGCGGCGGGGTCCGCGGGGTGCAGGTCGGCGGGGCGCTGCTGGCGGTGGCGACCACCGGGCTGCTGCTGGCGCAGGGCCGGGAGGCCTGGCGGGCCGCGCTGTGGGGGTGGTTCCCCGGCCTGACGGTGTGGGCGGTCAACGACGCGCACGTGGACACGCTCGGCGCGCTGCTGATGGTCGCCGGGCTCGGCTGCGCGGTGCGCGGGCGGGGAGTGCAAGGGCGGGCGGCATCCGGGCGGGCGGTGTCCGGCGGACTGCTGCTGGGCGGCGCGGTGGCCGCCAAGCTGCTGCCCGGCCTGGCCCTTCCCGGCGCGCTGTCCGGTCTGCTGTCCCGCCGCCCCACCCGCCACGAGGTCCTACTCGTCGGGTCCGCGCTCGGCGCCTTCGCGCTGGCCTACCTCCCGTACGTGCTGGCCTCGGGCACCTCCGTGCTGGGGTACCTGCCGGGCTACCTGCGGGAGGAGGGCTACGACCAGGGGCACATCGACCGCTTCGGCCTGCTGCGCCTGGTGCTGCCCGACCGCCTCGCGCCGTGGGCGGCGGCGCTGGTCCTGGCGGCCGTGGTGGTCCGGGTCCTGCGCCGGGGCGACCCGTACCGGCCGTGGGCCGGCGCGCTGCTGGTGACGGGCACGGCGCTGCTGCTGGTCGCGCCCGGCTACCCCTGGTACGGGCTGCTCGTGGTGGCCCTGGTGGCACTCGACGGCCGCTGGGAGTGGCTGGCCGTGCCGGCCGCCGGGCAGGCGCTCTACCTGACGGGCAGTCAGGCGGCCCAGCAGATCGGCTACGGAACGGCGCTGTGCGTCGTCCTCCTGGTCCCGCTGCTGCGGCAGCGGTTGGCGAGGCGGGCGGTCGCGGCGGTGTGACACGTGCCGTAGGTGCTGGTCCCCGGTGCCCGGGAACCACCACCCGCGGCCCGCCGCGGGAGGGGTGGCGGGCCCGCGTGCGGAGGGCGGGGGAGTGGGGGCCCAGCGCGGGCCCGCGCCCGTCTCTGATAAACA
>NZ_JBHYKG010000422.1:0-5872 GCF_042741245.1 Kitasatospora sp. NPDC058965 | reverse complement strand
CCCGGGCCGCACCCAGCTGCCGGACGACCAGGCAGGCGGCCCGGGCCGTCGAGCCGGTCGCGATCCCGTCGTCCACCACCACCGCCGTGCGGCCCGCCAGCGCCGGCCGGGCCCGGCCGCCCCGGTACCGCAGGGCGCGCCGTGCCAGCTCGGCCGTCTCGCGCTCCGTCACCCGCGCCAGCTGCTCCTCGGTGACCCGGGTGGCGTGCAGCACCTCGGGGTTGACCACCCGGACCCCGCCCTCGCCGACGGCGCCCAGGCCCAGCTCCGGCTGGGTGGGCACGCCGAGCTTGCGCACCAGGACGACGTCGAGCGGGGCGTCGAGGGCGCGCGCCACCTCGGCGGCCACCGGCACGCCGCCGCGCGGCAGGCCCAGCACCACCGGCTGCCGGTCCGCCAGGTGCCGCAACCGCCGGGCCAGCTGCCGGCCCGCCGTGACCCGGTCGGCGAAGTCCATCGGCCCACCTCCTCGGCGCGGTCCCACCCTCCACGATGCTCCTCGCCGACGCGGCCCGGAAAACCCGTGGACTGCGCGGCGGCCCGCGCGGCAGACTTCCTCACCGGCCGTTTCCGCACGATTACCCGGGGTTGAGATGGGATCGCCTGAAACACGCCAGGGCTCGCCGGGCAAGGCCTCGGTGCTCCTCGCGCTTCGGTACTACGGGAGGGAGCTGGCCCGCCACAAGAAGCTGGCGGTGCCCGCCCTGCTGCTGCCCGCCATGGGCAACATCGGCATCGCCTACCTGGCGCCGCTGGTCGTCGCCAAGCTGGTCGCCCGGCTGGCGGGCGGGCAGGGGGTGTCGGTCGGGGACACGCTGCCGTACGTGGCCGCCTTCGGCGTCGTCCTGCTGGGCTCGGAGGTGCTCTGGCGGATCGGCCTGCACTGCATGAACCGGCTGGAGGCCCGCGGCATCGAGAGCCTGTACGTGATCGGGATGGACGAGCTGTTCGCCAAGGACGCCTCGTTCTTCCACGACAACTTCGCCGGCTCGCTGACCAAACGGGTGCTCAGCTTCGCCTCCCGCTACGAGGAGTTCGTCGACACCCTGACCTTCTCGGTGGTGGCCAGCTTCGTGCCGCTGATCTTCGGCTCGGTGGTCCTGTGGCACTACCAGCCGCTCCTGGTGGTCGGCCTGCTGGCGATGATCGCGATCACCGGCGGGTTCGTGCTGCCGCTGATCCGGCGCCGCCAGGCCCTGGTGGACCAGCGCGAGGAGGCGTTCGCCCGGGTGTCCGGGCACGTGGCGGACGCGCTGATGAACATGGACACCGTCCGCGCCTTCGCCGCCGAGGAGCGCGAGGCCGCCGAGCACCGGTCCCGGGTGGCCCAGTCGCGCCGGCTCGCACTCCGCTCCTGGGACTACAGCAACCTGCGGATCGACACCCTGGTCGCGCCGATGTCGGTGCTGACCAACGCGCTGGGCCTGCTGCTGGCCGTCACGCTGGCGGGCGGCCCGCACGGGGTGGAGGCGGTCATGGTCGCCTTCACCTACTACTCCAGCGCGACCCGGATCATGTTCGAGTTCAACCAGATCTACCGCCGGCTGGAGAGCTCGCTCACCGAGGCCGCCCAGTTCACCGACCTGCTGCTGGTCCCGCCCACGGTGCTCGACCCGGCCGTGCCGGAGCCGCTGCGGCGCGGGCGCGGCGACATCCGCTTCGAGCACGTCACCTTCGCCCACGCGGGCGCCGAGCCGATCTTCGAGGATCTCGACCTTGCGGTGCCGGGTGGCGCGAAGATCGGCCTGGTCGGCCGCTCCGGCGGCGGCAAGACCACGCTCACCCGGCTGCTGCTGCGGATGACGGACATCGACGCCGGCCGGATCCTGATCGGGGGTCAGGACATCAGCAAGCTGCGCCAGGCGGACCTGCGCGGCCTGATCGCCTACGTCCCGCAGGACCCGGCGATGTTCCACCGGACGCTGCGCGAGAACATCGCGTTCGCCCGCCCGGAGGCCACCGAGGCCGAGATCCGCCGGGCCGCCGAGGCCGCGCACGTCACGGAGTTCGCCGACCAGTTGCCGGAGGGCTTCGACACCATGGTGGGCGAGCGCGGCGTCAAGCTCTCCGGCGGCCAGCGCCAGCGGGTCGCACTGGCCCGGGCGATCCTGCGCGACGCGCCGATCCTGCTGCTGGACGAGGCGACCAGCGCGCTGGACTCGGAGAGCGAGATCCTGGTCCAACAGGCGCTCTGGCGGCTGATGGAGGGCCGCACCGCGCTGGTCGTGGCGCACCGCCTGAGCACGGTGGCCCGGATGGACCGCCTGGTGGTGCTGGACCGCGGCCGGATCCTGGAACAGGGGTCGCACCGGCAACTGCTGGCCGCCGACGGCGCGTACGCCAAGCTGTGGCAGCACCAGTCGGGCGGCTTCCTGGACGAGGCCCCGGCGGCGGGGGTGGCGGCCGGCTGAGGGGGCGCCGCCCGGACGATCAGCCCAGCAGGACGCCCGGGTTGAGGATGCCGTGCGGGTCCAGGGCGCCCTTGGCGGCGCGCAGCGCCAGCGCGAACGGTTCCGGGCGCTGGCGGTCGTAGCCCGGGCGGTGGTCGCGGCCGACGGCGTGGTGGTGGGTGACGGTGGCGCGGTGCCGGTGCAGGATCTCGGTCGCGGCGGCCTTCACCTCGTCCCAGACCGCCACCTCCGCGCCGGGCCGCCCGGCCACCGCCACCGTGAAGTACGGGGCGGCGCCGTCGGGGTAGACGTGCGTGAGGCGGCAGTTGACGGTGGCGGGGTGGCCGGTGGCGGCCCGGGCGGCGGCGCCGACCCCGGTGCGCACGGCGTCGATCAGGGCGGGGATCCGGTCCCAGGTGGCGGCGGTCTCGAAGGTCTCGACGACGGCGCCCATCCGGGCCAGGCCGTCGCGCAGGTAGGGCATCCGCAGGAACGCCGAGCGCCAGGCGGTGACGGCCGCGTCCGCCGGGGCGCCGGGCTCCGCCGCCGCGGTCCCGGCCCGGCCGCCGTGCGCGCGGGCCACCTCCACGGCCCGGGCCAGGCGGTCGCCGACCGGCGCGTCGGCGGACTCGAAGCCCAGCACCAGGACGGACGAGCCGTCCCGGGCGGCGCCGGCGAGCAGCGCCTCGCCGGGGTCCAGCAGGCGGCAGTTGGCCGGGGCGAGGTCGGACTGGGCGAGCGCGCGCACCGCGTCCAGCGCCCGGCCGAAGTCGGCGAACGCCACCGCCGCCGACGCCTTGTGCCGGGGCCGCTGCTGCAGGCGCACCCAGGCCTCGGTGAGGACGCCGAGCGCGCCCTCGGAGCCGAGGAACAGGCGGTCCGGGGACGGGCCGGCCCCGGAGGCGGGCAGCCGCCAGGAGGAGCCGGCCCCGGCGGGGGTGACCACGGTGAGCGACTGGACGAAGTCGTCGATGCGGGTGCGGCCGGTGGCGTAGTGGCCGCCGGCCCGGGTGGCCAGCCAGCCGCCCAGGGTGGAGAACTCGAAGCTCTGCGGGAAGTGGCGCAGGGTCAGGCCGTGCGGCCGCAACCCGTCCTCCAGGGCCGGCCCGAGCGCGCCGGCCTGGATCCGGGCCGAGCGGCCGGTGGTGTCGACCTCCAGCACCCGGTCCATCGAGGTCAGGTCGAGCGAGAGGACGGCGCGGTGGGCCTCGCCGCGGTACTCCACGCCCCCGACCACCGAGGAGCCGCCGCCGAACGGGATCACGGCCACGCCCTGCTCACCGGCCCACTCCAGCAGGTCCGCCACCTCCCGGTCGCCGGTCGGGCGGGCGACCAGGTCGGGGATCCGGCCGGGCCGCCCGCGCAGCGCCCGGGCGACGTCGCGGTAGGCCTTGCCCATGGCGTGCGCGGCGCGCGCCCGCGGATCGGCGGTGACCAGGTGGGCCAGGGCGGCCGGGGGCGTGGCCGCCGGGCGGCCGATGTCCAGGTCGGCGACCCGCGGCACCGGCAGCGGGCGGGCCAGGGTGCCGGGCAGCAGCGCGCCCAGCGCGGCGCACTCCGCGTCGGAGGGGTGGGCGTCGGCGTAGCCCCAGCCCCACCAGGAGCGGGTGCGGGTAGGGCCGGCGGTGGACGGGGCAGCAGGCATGGGGGTGCTCCCAGCGTGGTCCAGTAAACTTACCCGAGGGTAAATTACCCTAGGGTAAGATCTGATGCCATGACAAGCCTCCCCGGCCGGGCCGGTACCAAGGGCGTCCCGCGGGCGGAGCGGGAGCGGCAGGTCCTCGCCGCGGCCACCGAGGAGTTCGGGCGCCACGGGTACGAGGCCACCACGGTGGCCGCCGTCGCCGCCCGGGTCGGCGTCACCAAGCCGCTGCTGCACCAGTACTTCGGCAGCAAGCAGGACCTCTACCTGGCCTGCCTCGAACCCGTCGGCGAGCTGCTGCTGGGCGCCGTCCGCGCCGCCATGACCGAGCCCGCGGGCGCCGCCCCGGCCGCGCCGCTGCGGGTGCTGCACGCGCTGTTCACCGCCCTGGACGGGCAGCGCGAGGCCTGGTTCGTCCTCTACGACCCCTCGCTGCCGCCCGGCAGCGAGGCCACCCGGCGCGCGGACCACTACCGGGACGCCATCGACCGCCTCGCCGCGACCGGCACCGCCGACCTGCTGCTGGCGACCGGCGCGGGCGGTGCCGACGCCCGCGGCGAGGGTGGGCCGGACGAAGGCGCGCCGGGCGCCGCTGCGTCTGCTGCCGCTGTGTCTGCCGCCGGGGCACCGGCCGCCGGGGCAGCGGATCCCGGGGCACCGGGCGTCGACGCGCTGGACGCCGATGCGCTCAAGTACGCCTGGCGCGGGCTGTGCACCGCGCTGGTCCGCTGGTTCATCGCGCACCCGGACCAGTCGCCGGCGGCCATGACCCGGCGCTGCGCGCGGATCCTGGCCGCCGCCCGGTCCCTGGCGCCCGACGGAGTGTTCGCGATGCCCGACGACCCGTCGGGTGCGCCCGACGGAGCGTCCGCGGCGCCCGAGGACCCGGTCGCGGCGCCCGGCAGCAGCGGGCCGGCAGGCGCGCGGTGACCGCCGCCGTCGGTCGCCGGCGCACCGTGCGCCATGATGAGCTGGCGAAACGTCCGTCAGCAGCTACCCCGGGAGCGTCCTGGTGAAGGTCTTCATCTCCTCCGACATGGAGGGCACCGCCGGTGTCGTCGACTGGGAGCAGTGCCGGCCCGCCGGGCCCGAGTACGGGTACTACCGGGAGCTGCTGGAGCGGGAGGTGAACGCGGCGATCGAGGGCGCGGCCGCCGCCGGGGCCCGGGAGTTCCTGGTCAACGACTCGCACTCGGCGATGGCCAACCTGCGCCCGGACCGCCTCGCCGGCCGGGCCCGCTACCTGTCGGGCCGGCACAAGCCGATGTACATGATGCAGGGGCTGGACGCGTCCTTCGACGCGGTCTTCTTCGTCTCGTACCACGGCTCGATGGACGGCGCCGCCGCCACGCTCTCGCACACCTACAACCCGCGCGCCATCGCCGAGGTGCGGCTGAACGGCGTGTCGGCCGGTGAGGCCGCGATCAACGCCCTGGTCGCGCTGGGGCACGGGGTCCCGGTCGCGCTGATCACCGGTGACGACGTGACGGCCCGCCAGGCCGACCCGTTCTGCCCGGGCCTGCGGTCCGCGGTGGTGAAGACCTCGGTCTCCCGGTTCGCGGCGGACAGCTTGCACCCCGAGGAGGCCTGCGAGCTGATCCGGCAGCGGGCCGGCGAGGCGGTGCGCGAGCTGCCGGGTGCCCGGCTGCCGGCGATCACCCTGCCCGCCACGCTGACCGTCCGGTTCCGCAACGCCGACCTGGCCGAGATGGCGACCTGGATCACCGGCGTGGTCCGCGAGGACGGACTCACCGTCAGCATCACCGGGGACGACCCGATCCGCCTCTACCGGATCTTCGTCACCGTCGTGCAGCTCACCCGGGGCATCGCCGAGTAGCCC
>NZ_JBHYKG010000421.1:0-5937 GCF_042741245.1 Kitasatospora sp. NPDC058965 | reverse complement strand
CGCAGAGCGGCACAGCAACCACCGGAATAGGGCGGCCCCGTGCACTGCGTCCTCGCTAGTGTTTGTTACAAAAGGAATCTCCAACCCCGATCAAGCGATCGAGGCCGGGGATGTCAACATATCTGGCGTTGACTTTTGGCACGCTGTTGAGTTCTCAAGGAACGGACGCTTCCTTCGCGCCGCCTTCCGGCAGGCCCTCCGGGCTTCGTTCTTTCGTGTTTCAAGCTTATCAGATCCGAGCTCGTGCTCTTTACCGACTCGCTTTCGTCTTCTGCGACCTGACGGCCCGTCCGACGTGTTGAACTTTAGCCCAACTCCGCTCCGAAAAGCGAATCCGGGCCCCCGGACTTCTCCGGGCGGTACCCCCACGGAATTACCGGCGCAGCACAACGGACCGGCCCCGTGCGAACGCACGAAGAACCAGCACAGAAGTACTGCGAGAGGTATTTCCTGGGAGTGGCTGCCGGGACCGTCCGCACAGAGCGTGCGTCCGGTGCTCCCTGACGGGCAGCTCGAAGAACACTAGACCTCGGAGAGGTCCGAGTCAACCTCGTCCACCGGATCGGTGCTGGCCGGCCCGGGGAGGCGGAAGGCGAGCACCGCCACGTCGTCGTCGTGCTCGGCCGTGACGCCCATCGCGCGCAGCAGGCGGGCGCAGACCACCTTGGGGGTGCCGACCGCGCCGGCCAGGGTGTGGGCCAGGCGGTCCAGGCCCTGGTCGATGTCCTGGTCCCGGCGCTCGACCAAGCCGTCGGTGTAGAGGACACCGGTGGTGCCGGGCAGCAGGCGCAGGGTGTGCGAGGTGTGGGTGCCGCCGCCGGTCCCCAGCGGCGGGCCGTTCAACTGCTCCCCCTGGAGCACCGTCCCGTCGGGGCCGCGCAGCATCAGCGGCAGGTGGCCGGCGGAGGCGTAGGTGAGCGTGGCGGTCCCGGAGTGCCCCGGGTCGGAGGCGGGGGGAGGGTCGTAGACGGCGTAGACGCAGGTGGCGATCTGGTTGGCGTCGATCTCCACCGCGATCCCGTCCAGCAGGGCCATCACCTCGTGGGGAGGCAGGTCGAGCCGGGCGTAGGCGCGCACGGCGGTGCGCAGCTGGCCCATCACGGCGGCGGCGCGCAGGCCGCGGCCCATCACGTCGCCGATCACCAGCGCCGTCCGGCCGCCCCGCAGGCTGATCACGTCGTACCAGTCGCCGCCGACCGCCGCGTCCGCGCCGCCGGGCTGGTAGGTGGCGGCCACCTGGAGGTCGGCGGGCTGGTCGAGCTCCTGCGGGAGCAGGCTGCGCTGCAGGGTGACGGCGGCCTCGCGCTGGCGGCGCTCGGCCTCGCGCAGTCGGGCGGCGGCGTGCACCTGGTCGGTCACCTCGGCGGCGAAGACCAGGACGCCGACCGCGGGTGGCTGGCCGTCGCGGATGCCGGTTCGCTCGTTCGAGTGGAGCGGGACGCAGGAGACGTTGAAGCAGCGCTGGCGGCCGGCCGGGTCGGTGATGCTGCGGGCCTTGACCGAGCGGCCGCGGCCGGAGCGCAGCACCTGGTCGAGCAACGGGAGCAGCCCGAGCTCGGCGAGCTCGGGCAGGGCCTCGTCGGCGGGCACTCCGGCGTGCCGGGTGCCGAAGAGCTCGCGGTAGGCGTCGTTGGCGTAGCCGAGGCGGTGGCGGGTGCCGTAGGTGATCACCACGGGTGCGGGCAGTCGGCCGAGCACGTCGCGCAGGTCGTAGAGCTCGTGCAGGTCGAGGAGCTGCTCGGGGCCGAGCAGGCCGGTCGGGCCGACCGGGCCCAGCGGGTCACGCTGTCCGGGCAGCGCGGGGACAGGGTCGTCCTGGGGCGGAGCGACGCGCCACGGGGCCCCGGTGAGCCGCGCACTCCAGCGCATGAGGTTCAACCGACTGTCGCTTTCCTCGGCTTGCGGTCCGTCACGTTTCGTACTGGCGTCCGCACTCGACGTGACGGGGTGACACGCAGATCCTGTCAGGTGAAGGCACGATTCCGGAAGTCGTACGTGTGTTGGTCGTGTTGTACGGCACGTCCGGTGACCATCAGTGGTCGTTCTCGCTCAGGGCTGCCTGGAATTCGGCGCGCGGGTGTTCGACCGAGCCCAGTGAGACCATTTCCCGGCTGAACAGGCTGCCGAGCAGCCAGTCGGCCAGGATCCGGACCCGGCGGTCCGTGCTGGGCAGTCGGCGCAGGGTGCGGGCCCGGTGCAGCAGCCAGGCCCGGCGGCCGGTGAGGCTGCGGCCCCGGGTGTGCGCGACGGCGCGGCGCAGGCCGAGCGAGGTGGAGGCGTAGGTCCGCTCCGGGCGGTACGGCAGCGCGGGGCGGCCGACGGCCACGGCGGCGAGGTTGTCGGCCAGCCGTTCGGCCTGGGCCAGCGCCTGCTGCACGTTGGGCGGGCACTGCCCGGTCTCGGGGTCGGGCACGGCGGCGCAGTCGCCGGCGGCCCAGGCGCCGGGCAGCGGACCGCCGCCGGGGCCGGCCACCTGGAGGGTGTCCAGGCACACCACCCGGCCGTCCGGCCCGAGCGGCAGGTCGGTGGCGGCGAGCAGCGGCGCGGGTCGCACCCCGGCGGTCCACACCAGGGTGCGGGCGGCGAACCTGCTGCCGTCGGAGAGGGCGATCGGGCCGTGGGCGGACTCCAGCCGGGTGTTCAGCCGGACGTCCACGTTGCGCTCGCGCAGCTGGACCAGGGTGTGCGCCGCCAGCTGCGGATCGGCCTCGGCGAGGATCCGGCCGGTGGCCTCCACCAGCACCCAGCGCAGGTCGTCCGACTGGATGTTGGGGTAGTCGCGCAGCGCGTACCGGGCCATGTCCTCCAGCTCGGCCAGCGCGCCGACGCCGCCGTACCCGCCGCCGACGAAGACGAACGTGAGTGCGGCGTGCCGCAGTTCGATGTCCCGGGTGGAGGAGGCCAGGTCCAGCTGGGCGAGCACGTGGTTGCGCAGCGAGACCGCCTCGCCGACCGTCTCGAATCCCACGCCGTGCTCGGCCAGGCCCGGCACCGGGCGGGTGCGCGAGATCGAACCGACCGTCAGCACCAGCTCGTCGTACGGGAGTTCTACTTCGACACCGTCCTGCGGGGCGATCCAGGCCAGCCGCCGGGCGTGGTCGATCCGGGAGATCCGCGCGGTCAGCACCCGGCAGTCGGGCAGCGCCGGGCGCAGCGGCACCACCACGTGGCGCGGGTCGATCGACCCGGCGGCCACTTCGGCCAGCAGCGGACGGTACGTCAGGTAAGGTGCGGCCTCGACCACGGTGATCTCCGCCAGGCCGGCCCGCAGCTGGTCGCGCAGCACCCGCTGGAGCCGCCGAGCCGTGGCCAGCCCGGCCGGGCCGCCGCCCACGATCAGGATCCGGATGGTGCCACCCCCTGTCGATGTGACCTGGTTCACGCACCAATGACGCCCTGCGGAGGCCGCCGTTGTCCACAGTCCGGACCGGATTCGCCTCCCCGAATCGTTCATTGGCCCGCAGTCAGTCGTCACCCCGGGTGGTGAATCCATTACGGCCTGATTTACCGTTGGCCGACCGGCCCGACTGTCCCACGCCCGAACGGGGAAGGGTAGACCGCGGTTGATCCCCGCCCGGGTGCGACGGGGACCGCGCTGCGGGGGCGTACGGGGCCCGGCGCCGGGGCCAGGCCCGTGCGGACACGGGCGCGACGACTACGCACAGGAGCCCTCGGGCTCCTCCGGGGGAGGGTTGGGAATGATGGAACAGGATCACCTGCTGGGCGACGCCGCACAGTCGCAGGTCGGACCGGGCGGGCCCGTGGTACCGGAGCAGCGGGTACCGGAGGAACCGGTGGTGGACCACTCCCCCGCCATGGAACGGCGGACCGGCTCGACCCGGCTCCGGGTGGACGCCCGGCGCAACCTGGAGAGCGTGCTGCGGGCGGCCCGCGAGGTCTTCGGCGAACTCGGCTACGACGCGCCGATGGAGGAGGTGGCCCGGCGGGCCGGGGTCGGGGTCGGCACGGTGTACCGGCGGTTCCCCAGCAAGGAGGTGCTGGTCCAGCGGATCGCCGCCGAGGAGGTGGCCTGGCTGACCGCCCGGGCCCGGGAGGCGCTCTACGGACCGGCCGGGCCGTGGGAGGCACTGGCCGGCTACCTGGCCAACGCGGTGGGCACCGGCGCCGGTCGGCTGCTGCCGCCGGAGGCGTTCGGGTACGCGGAGGAGCTGGCCCGGGTGCCCGAGCAGCGGCTCGCGCCGGACGGCTACGCCGGGTACGGGAGTTACGGCGGCGGGGCGGACTACCCGGCGCCCTACCCCGCGGCGGCGGCCGAGCCGGCCGGGACCGCGGGCCTGCCGCGGGCCGACCCGCGGCTGCTGCTGCAGCTGCTGGCCGCGCTGGTGGCGCGGGCCGCGGCGGCCGGCGAACTGCGCCCCGGGGTGACCGTGTCGGAGATCGTGCTGGTGCTGACCGCGGCGGTGCCGCCGTCGATCGGCCGGACCGCCGGCGGCGAGGGTGCGGACCCGGGCGAGCGGCTGCTGCGGATCCTGCTGGACGGCCTGCGGGCGGGCTGACCGGGCGCGGCCGGGCGCACGTGGGAGCGCGCCCGCGGCGCGCGGCCGTCAACTTCGCGTCAACTGGCTGCGCCGGAGCGGGGGAACGGGCACCCGGACACCGCCACGGAAGAGTGGGTCGACCGGCTTTGAGCTTCCGGCGCTCCCGGCGCTATGCCATTCTTTGGCCGTGGTTGGAGCCAATGTCCGGGTGCGCACCCCTGGCCGGGCCTCGCCCGCAGCCGTGCGCCCCGGCGCACGGCTGATGTTCGGCGCTGCCCCCGTGCGCGGCGCATGCGCGGGGAATGCGCCGACCGGGCGCGGATCGGACGAGGCGGACCGATGAGTGCCGAGGACCAGAACGAGCAGAGCGTCGAGCCCGCTGCCGAGGCGGCGACCGGCCAGGTGCCCGGCCAGGGCGGCGCGCCGGTGCGGGAGTCGCTGGCCCCGGCCGCCGGCGGCAGCCCCCGGGTGCCCGGGCAGGCGGCGGCCGGTCAGGGCAGCGTGACGCCGGAGGCCTTCGTCACGGGTCCACTGCCCGAGCAGCAGGTCCCGTACGGCAAGGTGCCGCCGCCGGCCGAACCGGTGGACGGCGACCGGCCGCCCTCCGACGCGGAGTTGACCGCCCTGGTGCGGGCCGGGGACGACACCGCCTACGAGGAGATCTACCGCCGGCACGCGGACGCGGTGCGCCGCTACGCCCGCACCTGCTGCCGGGACAGCTTCACCGCCGAGGACCTGGCCGGCGAGGTCTTCGCCCGCACCCTGCAGGCGCTGAAGGCGGGCAAGGGCCCGGAGTTCGCGGTCCGCGCCTACCTGCTGACCGCCGTGCGCAACGTGGCCGCCGCCTGGACCCGCAGCGAGCGGCGCGAACAGCTGGTGGACGACTTCGGCACCTTCACCCAGTCCGCGGCGGCCGCCGCGGTGGACTTCGACCTCGCCGACCCGGGGGCCGACGCCTGGGCGATGGCCCTGGCCGACCAGCGGATGGTGATGCGGGCCTTCGTCGAACTGCCCGAGGACGACCGGGTGCTGCTCTGGCACACCGAGGTCGAGCAGGAGTCACCGAAGACCGTCGCGGTGCTGCTCGGCAAGACCGCCAACGCCACCGCCGTGCAGGCGCACCGGGCCCGGTCCAGGCTGGCCGCCGCCTTCCTGCAGGCGCACGTCTCCGACGTGCAGGAGCAGGGCTGCGAGGAGTACGCGAGCCGGTTGGGCCAGTACGCCCGCGGCGCGCTGCGCAAGCGGGCGGCCACCGAGGTCGGCGAGCACGTCCGGGACTGCCCGCGGTGCACCGCCGCGCTGCTGGAACTGGTGGACATCAACCACGCGCTGCGGCTGCTGCTGCCGGGCGGGGTGCTGGTGTGGATCGGCGCCGGGGCGTTCTCGGCCTTCGCCGCCGGAGCGGTGGCGGGGGGCGCGGCCGCGGGCGGGGCCGCCG
>NZ_JBHYKG010000420.1:0-5945 GCF_042741245.1 Kitasatospora sp. NPDC058965 | reverse complement strand
GGGGAGAGGACGCCGGGCCCGACTGGTTGCGCGGGTGATCAGAGCTCGACCAGGCGGGCCAACGGGATCTCGATCGGGAAGGGCAGGTCGGTCGTGAGGGCCCCGACGTGGTGCCCGCCCCCGGGGGGGCCGGGGCATACAGGTGCTCAGCGTCCGGCGGTGACCACCTGGGCCGAGGGGGCGGCGGACACCGCGCGGACCCGGTCGGCGGCCTCGGCGCCGTCGCAGGGGTGCGCGCCGAGCTCGACCTGGCGGGCCACGATGCCCCGCTCGGCCCGCATCAGCCGCCAGCCGCGGCGCAGCAGCACCGGGATCGACTTGCGTCCCTCCCGCACGTCCCGGCGGAACCGCCGCCAGGCCGTGGTGAGCGGGCGGTTGCGCAGGCAGAGGGCGTCGCCCAGCAGGCCCTCGGCCCGGCACTGGGCGACCAGTTCGGCGGCGAAGATGCCCTCGGCCACGAACGCGCCCGCGCCGTCCAGGTCGAGCAGGTGGGTGCCGTCGCGGCCGTTGGCCCGGATCGAGTAGACCGGCACCTCGGCCCGGCCGAACTCGGTCAGCACCCGGATCGCGGCCAGCGCGTCGGCCCGGTGCCAGCTGAGCGGCGAGTCCCAGTCGGTGCCGCCGTCGGGCAGCTCGGGCAGTGTGGGGTCGTCGCCGTCCTTGTAGAAGTCGTCCAGCTGGAGCACCGGCAGGCCGCACTGCTGGGCCAGCGAGGACTTCCCCGACCCCGAGGGCCCGGAGAGCAGGATCACGCGGGCGCGGGGAGCCGGGAGAGGGTTCAGCGGGGAGTCACTCACGAGACACCAGTCTGACGCATCCGGCACACCCGGCGGAACCGCTCGGGCCGGAACTGGCATAGTCCCCGAATGGCGTGCGCCACACGGACGGTGGCGGTCCGACGGATCGCGGGCAGCGGTGGACGGGCCCGCGCCAGGGGGGGAGAGGCGCGGGCCCGTCGGGGCCGTCCGGGCCCCTGGGGGGTTGGGGGCGGGGGACGGCCGACTGCGGGGGTGTCCGGACTACTGGCCCATCGGGTGCCAGACCGTCTTCGTCTCCAGGAAGGAGAGCAGCCGGTCGGTGCCCGGAGCGAGCGTCCAGTCCTGCGCCGACGGATCGAGGGCCGGGCGCAGCACCCGCTTCAATGTATCGGCCGCCAGCGCCTCCAGTGAAGCCGCCGCGCCGGGTCCTTCGTCTGCGACCGCTCCGGTCAGGTCCAGCGCGTTGACGTCCTGGTGCGAGGCCAGGGTCGGCGCCAGGTCGGCGGTGCGGCCGGAGAGCAGGTTGACCACGCCGCCGGGCAGGTCCGAGGTGGCCAGCACCTCGCCCAGCGACAGGGCCGGCAGCGGCGCGTCGGCGGCCACCGCGACCACCGCGGTGTTGCCGGTGGCGATCACCGGGGCGAGCACCGAGACCAGGCCCAGGAAGGAGTGGCCGTAACCCGCCTGCGGGGCCAGGATGCCGACCACACCGGTGGGCTCGGGCACCGAGAGGTTGAAGTACGGTCCGGCCACCGGGTTGGCGGCGCCGGCGACCTGCGCCACCTTGTCGGTCCAGCCGGCGTACCAGACCCAGCGGTCGATCGCCCGGTCCACCAGCGCGGCGGCCTTCTTGGCACCCAGGCCCTCGGCGGTGGCCACCTCGGCGGTGAACTGCTCGCGCCGGCCCTGCAGCATCTCGGCCACCCGGTACAGCACCTGGCCGCGGTTGTAGGCGGTGGTGCCGGACCAGCCCTTGACCGCCGCGCGGGCGGCCAGCACCGCGTCGCGGGTGTCCTTGCGGGTGCCCAGCGGGGCGTTGGCCAGCCACTGGCCCTTTGCGTCGGTCACCTCGTACACCCGTCCGCTCTCGGAGCGCGGGAACTTCCCGCCGACGAACAGCTTGTACGTCTTGAGGACGTCAAGACGCGTCACGACATCAGACATCGAGGGCCTCGCTCATCAGGTAGGGCTCCAGACCGTGGCGGCCACCCTCGCGGCCGTAGCCCGACTCCTTGTAGCCGCCGAACGGCGAGGTCGGGTCGAACTTGTTGAAGGTGTTGGCCCAGACGACGCCGGCCCGGAGCCGCTCGGCCGTCCAGAGGATCCGCGAGCCCTTCTCCGTCCAGATGCCGGCGGACAGGCCGTACTGGGTGTTGTTGGCCTTCTCCACCGCCTCGGCGGGAGTGCGGAAGGTCAGCACCGAGAGCACCGGCCCGAAGATCTCCTCGCGGGCGATCCGGTGCGCCTGGCTCACCCCGGTGAACAGGGTGGGGCGGAACCAGTAGCCGGCTGCCGGCAGGTCGCAGGCCGGGGCCCAGCGCTCGGCGCCCTCGGCCTCCCCGGCGGCGGCCAGCTCGGTGATCCGGGCCAGCTGGGCGGCCGAGTTGATGGCGCCGATGTCGGTGTTCTTGTCCAGCGGGTCGCCGACCCGCAGGGTGGCCATCCGGCGCTTCAGCGCGTCCAGCAGCTCGTCCTGGACCGACTCCTGCACCAGCAGCCGGGAGCCGGCGCAGCAGACGTGGCCCTGGTTGAAGAAGATGCCGTTGACGATGCCCTCGACCGCCTGGTCGATCGGCGCGTCGTCGAAGACGATGTTGGCCGCCTTGCCGCCGAGCTCCAGCGAGAGCTTCTTGCGGCTGCCGGCCAGCTGCTTGGCGATCGCCCGGCCCACCGCGGTCGAGCCGGTGAAGGCGACCTTGTTGACGTCCGGGTGCGCGGTCAGCGCGGCGCCGGTGCGGCCGTCGCCGGTGACGATGTTCACCACGCCCGCGGGCAGGCCCGCCTGGCGGCAGATCTCGGCGAACCGCAGCGCGGTCAGCGGAGTGGTCTCGGCCGGCTTGAGCACCACGGTGTTGCCGGTGGCCAGGGCCGGGGCGATCTTCCAGGCCAGCATCAGCAGCGGGAAGTTCCACGGGATGACCTGGCCGGCCACGCCGAGCGGGCGCGGGTTGGCACCGAAGCCGGCGAAGTCCAGCTTGTCCGCCCAGCCCGCGTAGTAGAAGAAGTGCGCGGCGACCAGCGGCAGGTCGACGTCGCGGGTCTCCTTGATCGGCTTGCCGTTGTCGATCGACTCCAGCACGGCCAGCTCGCGGGACCGCTCCTGGATGATCCGGGCGATCCGGAACAGGTACTTGGCCCGCTCGCTGCCGGGCAGCGCGGACCAGTCGGCGAAGGCCCTGCGGGCGGCCGCGACCGCGCGGTCCACGTCCTCCTCGGTGCCCTGGGCGAACTCGGCCAGCACCTGCTCGGTGGCGGGGTTGACCGTCTTCAGCGCCTCGCTGCCACTGGAGTCGACGAACTCGCCGCCGATGAAGTGGCCGTAGGAGGTGGCGAGGTCCCCGGCCGCGGCGGGGGACTCCGGCGCGGGTGCGTACCCGAACACCGGCCGCGCGGCGGCGGCGGGGGCGTCCTTGGCGATGCTCTTCTTGGCCATGGTGATCAGTCCACCGTCACGTAGTCGGGACCGGAGTACCGGCCGGTGCGCAGCTTCTGGCGCTGCATCAGCAGGTCGTTGAGCAGGCTGGAGGCGCCGAAGCGGAACCAGTCGGGGGACAGCCAGTCGTCGCCGAGCGTCTCGTTGACCATCACCAGGTACTTCATCGCGTCCTTGGTGGTGCGGATGCCGCCGGCCGGCTTCACGCCGATCTGGGTGCCGGTGGCGGCCCTGAAGTCGCGCACCGCCTCCAGCATCAGCAGGGTCACCGGCGGGGTGGCGTTGACCGCGACCTTGCCGGTGGAGGTCTTGATGAAGTCGGCGCCGGCCAGCATCGCCAGCCAGGAGGCGCGCCGCACGTTGTCGTAGGTCTGCAGCTCGCCGGTCTCGAAGATCACCTTGAGGTGGGCCGCCGTGCCGTCCCCGCGCCCGCAGGCCTGCTTGACCGCGCGGATCTCCTCGAAGACCTCCAGGTAGCGGCCGGAGAGGAAGGCGCCGCGGTCGATCACCATGTCGATCTCGTCGGCTCCGGCGGCCACCGCGTCGGCGGTGTCGGCCAGCTTGACCGGCAGCGCGGCGCGACCGGCCGGGAAGGCGGTGGCGACCGAGGCGACCTGGACCGAGGTCCCGGCCAGCGCCGCCTTGGCGGTGGCGACCATGTCCGGGTAGACGCAGATCGCGGCCACCTGCGGGGTGTCCGGGTCGCTGGGGTCCGGGTGCTTGCCCTTGGTGCAGAGCGCGCGCACCTTGCCGACCGTGTCCGCGCCCTCCAGCGTGGTCAGGTCGATCATCGAGATGGCGAGGTCGATGGCGAAGGCCTTGGCGGTGGTCTTGATCGACCGGGTGCCCAGGGCGGCCGCGCGGGCCTCCAGGCCGACCGCGTCGACGCCGGGCAGGCCGTGCAGGAAACGGCGGAGCGAGGCCTCGGAGGCGGCGACGTCGCTCAGGCCGCCGCCCGCCGCACCTGGGGACACCTCCCGGCCGCCAGGCTGGGGGAGAGCATGGGCTGCAAGAGTGGACATAGTCACCAGATGAGCATATCTACGCGCGTAGGAGAGCGGTAGCGGGGGTCCGTCTTCGATGCGCGACCGAGACCTGCTCCCGCTCCGCCGGGCGGCGGGCGCCTGCCGGAGGGGTGGGCGGGCGGAATATGCCAGAGGAACTGAGCCACCGTCATGAGAACGGTGGAGAAAGCTCAAATCTCGCGCAGATCAGGCCAACAGGCGGATACGCCACCGGTCCACGCGGGTAGCGTCCCTGTCAAGGGGAGGAAGGCCGGGGGAGGTGGCGCGGTGTTCGACACGGCACAGTGGCCCATGGTGTGGACCGGGTTCCTGTTGATGGCGGTGAGCGTGCGGCTCTCCGTGACGGTGCGCACCCACCGGCACCGCCGGACGGGTCCGGCCCGCCGGCCCAGCCACCTGGAGTGGCTGCCGGGCCTGGCCGGGCTGATCGCTGTGGTCGGGGCCGGTCCGCGCTGCCTGCGGGCCGGCAGCTCGGTGCTCGCCGTCACCGACGACCTGGCCCGGGTGGCCGGTGCCGCGGTGCCGGTGCTGCTGCTGTACGGCGCGGTCGTGCTGCTGCGCCGCCAGCGCGGCTGACCCGTCCGCCGCCGGAGGGGCGACCGACCCGTCCGCCGCCCGACTCGCCGGCGCGCCCCGCACGCCCGCTGCCGCCGACCCCGCCCGCCGCCGCGCCGTGGCCGGCCGACCCGCCCGCCGCGGTGCCGCCGACCTGCGGTGCGACCCGCGCCGTGATCGGGCCCGCGCCGGGTCGCGGCCGAAAAGTGATGGACGTGGCCCACGGGAAGCCGGGACGGATGCGGCAGAATCGTCCTCATGACCGATTCCGCAGGCCAGCCCCACCAGGGCTCCGCCGCCCCCGCCGACGGGCCGAAGACCGACCAGGTCTTCCGCTCCACCCCCGGCATGATCTCCGGCATCCTGCTGCTGCTCTGTGCCGCCTGGCTGATCATCGACGCCGTCGTCACCGGCCACGGCAAGACGCCGTGGATCGCGCTGGCCGCGGGCCCGGTCTTCGGCCTGCCGGTGTTCGCCTACACGCTGCGCCCGGCCGTGCTGGCGGGCCAGGACCGGCTGCTGGTCCGCAACCCGCTGCGCACCATCGTGGCGCCGTGGGCCGCGGTCGAGGGGCTGCGCTCCAGCTACTCCGCCGAGCTGACCACCGGTGGCCGGACGTACCAGGTGTGGGCCGTGCCGGTCTCGCTGCGCCAGCGCAAGAAGGCGATGCGCCGCCATTCGCTGTCCGCCGCCGCCGTCGACCCGCGGGCCGCCCGGGTGGGCGCGCTGAGCCGTCCCGGTCGCGGCGCGGTGCTCGGCGCGCCGGACCCGACCCGGGCCTGGTCCGACCAGGTGGTGGACTTCCTGCGGGAGCGCGCGGAGATCAACGCCGTCCGGCCGACCGCCCAGGGCGAGTCCACGGTGACCTGGTACTGGCCGGTCATCGTGCCCACCCTGGTGGCGCTGGCCGTGCTGATCGTCCTGATCAACATCTGAACCTCCGGTACTCACGGC
>NZ_JBHYKG010000419.1:0-5986 GCF_042741245.1 Kitasatospora sp. NPDC058965 | reverse complement strand
GGCCCGGGCGGCGCTGGCCGGGCAGCGGGGCGCCGGCGGGGCCGGGCGCGCGGCGCGGCACGCCGGGCGGCTGGGCCTGCTGCGGGTGCCGGTCCAGGCCCGGGTGGGGCGGCTCCGCGGCCAGCCCCAGCGGGGCCAGCGCGATCTGCACCCCGCAGTCGGCGAGCGCGTCCAGCTCGCGGGCGGTCGGGTCGTGACCCGCGGCCTGCTCGTCGGTCACCAGGCGGGTGATCGCCTCGGTCGGCACGGTCTGGAACATGCTGTCCGCGCCGAGCTTGGTGTGGTCGGCGAGGACGATCACCTCGGCGGCCGACTGCACCAGAGCCCGGTCCACGCTCGCGGACAGCATGTTGGCCGTGGACAGGCCGCGCTCGGCGGTCAGTCCGCTGCCGGAGATGAACGCCTTGGTCACCCGCAGCCCGTTCAACGACTGCTCCGCCCCGCTGCCCACCAGGGCGTAGTTGGAGCCGCGCAGGGTGCCACCGGTCATCACCACCTCCACCCGGTTGGCGTGCGCGAGCGCCTGGGCGACCAGCAGGGAGTTGGTGACCACGGTCAGGCCCGGCACCCGGGCCAGCCGGCGGGCCAGCTCCTGGGTGGTGGTGCCGGCGCCGATCACCACCGCGTCCCCCTCCTCGACGAGCGTGGCCGCCAGATCGGCGATCGCGCTCTTCTCGGCGGCGGCGAGGTGGGTCTTCTGCGGGTATCCGGGCTCACGGCTGAAGCCGCCGGGGAGCACCGCGCCGCCGTGCCGGCGGTCGAGCAGCCCCTCGGCCTCCAGCGCCCGCACGTCCCGGCGGACGGTGACTTCGGAGGTCTGGACCACGCGGGCCAGCTCACGGAGCGACACCGCTCCGTTGGCCCGCACCATTTCGAGAATCAACTGGCGACGTTCTGCAGCAAACACAGAACCGACGGTAACCCCCTGGGCGGTCGGCTTTCAGGCGTTTGCCGCTAGTAAGGGGAACTCCACCACACGCGGCGGCGCGCGGGCTTACAATGCGCGCCGCCGAGCTCCGGCGTACCCCCGGCCATCGGGACGACGTGCCCGCGCGAGGGGGTGAAACGGTCAGGATTCGCTCTCGGCCCGCTTGCGAATGTGCAGCTGACGGGCGGCTTCGGCGGTCGAACCGGACAGCGAGGGGTAGACCGTGAAAGCGCCCGCCACCTGCTCGACCGTCAAGTTGTTGTCGACCGCGAGCGAGATCGAGTGAATCAGTTCGCTCGCGCGCGGCGCGACCACCACGCCGCCCACCACGATGCCGGTGCCCGGGCGGCAGAACAGCTTCACGAAGCCGTCCCGGATGCCCTGCATCTTGGCCCGCGGGTTGCCGCGCAGCGGCAGCTTGATCTCGACCGCGTCCATCTTTCCGCAGGAGACGTCCGCCGCGGTGTAGCCGACGGTGGCGATCTCCGGGTCGGTGAAGATGTTGGAGGCGATGGTCTTCAGGTTGAGCGGCTGCACCGCGTCGCCGAGCGCGTGGTACATCGCGATCCGGCCCTGCATCGCGGCCACCGAGGCAAGCATGAAGACGCCGGTGCAGTCGCCGGCCGCGTAGACGCCGGGGGCGGTGGTGCGGGAGACCCGGTCCACCTGGATCTGGCCCCAGTCGTTGAGCTTGACCCCGGCCTCCTCCAGCCCCGTGTCGGTGGTGTTGGGGATCGAGCCGACCGCCATCAGGCAGTGCGTGCCGCTGATCACGGTGCCGTCGCCGAGCTGCGCCTCGACCCGGTCGCCCACCCGCTTGACGCTCTCGGCACGGGAGCGGCTGAGCACGTTCATGCCGCGGCGGCGGAAGACGTCCTCCAGCACCTCGGCCGCGTCCGGGTCCTCGCCCGGCAGCACCCGGTCGCGGCTGGAGACCAGGGTGACCTTGGAGCCGAGCGCCTGGTAGGCGCCGGCGAACTCGGCGCCGGTGACGCCGGAGCCGACCACGATCAGCTCCCGGGGCAGCTCCTCCAGGTCGTAGACCTGCTTCCAGTTGAGGATCCGCTCGCCGTCCGGCTGGGCGTCCGGCAGCTCGCGCGGGCGCACGCCGGTGGCGATCAGCACCGCGTCGGCCCGCAGCGACTGGGTGGAGCCGTCCGGCGCCTCCACCACGACCTCGCGGGAGCCGTCCACCGCCTGGCCGCCGCCGCCGAGCCGGCCCTTGCCGCGCAGCACGGTGACGCCGGCCCGGGTGACCGACTGGGTGATGTCGTGCGACTGGGCGATCGCCAGCCGCTTGACCCGTCGGTTGACCTTGCCCAGGTCCACGCTGATCGCGCGGTCGCTGTCGCAGGCCAGCCGGATGCCGAGCTCCTGGTAGGAGGCGTCGAACCCGGTCATCACCTCGGCGGTGGCGATCAGGGTCTTGGAGGGCACGCAGTCGGTCAGCACCGCCGCCCCACCCAGGCCGTCGCGGTCGACGACGGTCACCTCCGCGCCGAGTTGGGCCGCCACCAGGGCCGCCTCGTATCCGCCGGGTCCGCCACCGATGATCACGATCCGAGTCACGTGCACCATTGTCCCGCACGCCGCCGCGCAACCGTGCAGCGGGCCGTTGATTTGTTCGCGCCACCGGCCGGTGTGACGCACCGCACAGCACCCGGGCCGGACCGGCGAGCCCTTGATCCGGATACCAACTCCCGTAGGCTGACGCCCATGTCGCTCTACGCCGCGTACGCCACCAACCTCGATGCCCGGCAGATGAGCCGGCGCGCCCCGCACTCCCCGCTGCGCGGCACCGGCTGGCTGGAGGGCTGGCGGCTGACCTTCGGCGGCGAGCACCTGGGCTGGGAGGGGTCGCTGGCCACCGTGGTGGAGGACGAGAAGGAGCAGGTGTTCGTCTCGCTCTACGACGTGGCCCCCATGGACCAGGACGGACTGGACCGCTGGGAGGGCCTGCAGCTGGGCATCTACCGCAAGGTGCGGCTGCGCGCGCAGACCCTGGAGGGCTCGGTCCCGGTCTGGACCTACGTGCTGAACGACTACGAGGGCGGCCTGCCGGCCGCCCGCTACCTCGGCCTGATCGCGGACGCCGCGGAGAGCGCCGGCGCCCCCGACGACTACGTCCACGAGCTGCGCCGCCGCCCCTGCTGAACCGTCGCCCGGCGGACAACTGGAGTTTCCTCCAGGCTCGCCCGGCGTACATCGCCCATAGGCGGTGTTTTCCGGTCAATCGGGTAACGATCCGGCACGGCCTGACCGTGGGTTCTACGCGCGTAGGAATTTCTTGTCTATCCTCGCGGTGTGAACGCTTCTCCTCAGACCGCCGTGTCCGACGACCCCTACGCCGCCGCCCAGGCCGCCGCCGCCCGCCTGCGCGAGCTGACCGGTGTCGAGCGGCACGACGTCGCCCTGGTGATGGGCTCCGGCTGGGTGCCGGCCGCCGATCTCCTCGGCGAGACGGTGGCCGAGATCTCGGTGACCGACCTGCCGGGCTTCCCGGCCCCCGCCGTGGCCGGCCACGCCGGCAAGATCCGCTCCGTCCTGGTGGGCGACAAGCGCGCCCTGGTCTTCCTCGGCCGCAACCACTACTACGAGGGCCACGGCGTGGCCACCGTGGTGCACGGGGTGCGCACCGCCGCCGCCGCCGGCTGCGGGATCGTCGTGCTGACCAACGGCTGCGGCGGTCTGCGCGACGGCTGGCAGCCCGGCCAGCCGGTGCTGATCAGCGACCACATCAACCTGACCGCCGACTCCCCGATCGTCGGCGCCAACTTCGTCGACCTCACCGACCTGTACGCCAAGCGGCTGCGCGAGCTGTGCCGCGAGGTCGACCCGAGCCTGGACGAGGCCGTCTACGTCCAGTTCCGCGGCCCGCACTACGAGACCCCGGCCGAGGTCCACATGGCCCGGGTGATCGGCGGCGAGCTGGTCGGCATGTCCAC
Organism: Kitasatospora sp. NPDC058965; assembly: GCF_042741245.1. Classification (NCBI taxonomy): domain Bacteria; kingdom Bacillati; phylum Actinomycetota; class Actinomycetes; order Kitasatosporales; family Streptomycetaceae; genus Kitasatospora; species Kitasatospora sp. NPDC058965. Next base: position 2,113 of record NZ_JBHYKG010000419.1, on the reverse strand, counting down.
CACGCTGGAGGCGATCGCCGCCCGCGAGGCCGGCGCCGAGGTGCTGGGCATCTCGCTGGTCACCAACCTGGCCGCCGGCATCACCGGGGAGCCGCTGAACCACGCCGAGGTGCTGGAGGCCGGCAAGGCCTCCGCCGAGCGGATGGGCGCCCTGCTGGCGAAGGTCCTGGAGCGGATCTGACCCACCCGCGGCCCGGGCTCCCCGCCATCGGCGGCGCCCGGGCCGACCCTTGTCCCTGACGACGACGTACCGGAGTGAGCGATGGCCGAGACCACCTCCCTGCTCGACCGGGCCCGCCAGTGGCTGGCCGAGGACCCCGACCCCGCGACCCGCGAGGAGCTCGCCGCGCTGCTGGCGCGGGCCGCGGAGCCCGCGGTCGCCGCCGAGCTGGCCGAACGGTTCGCCGACCGCCTCCAGTTCGGCACCGCCGGCCTGCGCGGCGAGCTGGGCGCCGGACCGATGCGGATGAACCGCGCCGTGGTGATCCGGGCCGCCGCCGGCCTGGCCTCCCACCTGCGCGCGGCCGGGGCCGGCGAGCTGGTGGTGATCGGCTACGACGCCCGGTACAAGTCCTACGAGTTCGCCCGGGACACCGCCGCCGTGATGGTCGGCGCCGGCCTGCGCGCCGCGCTGCTGCCGCGCCCGCTGCCCACCCCGGTGCTCGCCTTCGCCGTCCGCGAGCTCGGCGCCGCCGCCGGCGTGATGGTGACGGCCAGCCACAACCCGCCGCGGGACAACGGCTACAAGGTCTACCTGGGCGACGGCTCGCAGATCGTGCCGCCCGCCGACGGCGACATCGCCGCCCGGATCGACGCGGTCACCTCGCTGGCCGAGGTGCCGCTGGCCGCGGACGGCTGGCAGGTGCTCGGCGAGGAGGTGCTGGACGCCTACCTGGCCCGCGCGCTCACCCTGCTGGACCCGGCCGGCCCGCGCGACCTGGACGTGGTCTACACCCCGCTGCACGGGGTCGGCCGGGACACCCTGGTGGCCGCCTGGAAGCAGGCCGGCTTCCCGGCCCCGACCGTGGTGGCCGCCCAGGCCGAGCCCGACCCGGACTTCCCCACCGTGGCCTTCCCCAACCCGGAGGAGCCCGGGGCGATGGACCTGGCCTTCGCCACCGCCGTCTCGGTCGGCCCGGACCTGGTGATCGCCAACGACCCGGACGCCGACCGCTGCGCCGTCGCGGTGCCCGAGACCGGAGGCGCGTCGAGCGGGCACGGCGCCGGGCGACCGGCGGACGGCTGGCGGATGCTGCGCGGCGACGAGGTGGGCGCGCTGCTGGGCGCCGCCCTGGTCGCCAAGAAGGCCACCGGCACCTTCGCCACCACGATCGTCTCGGCCACCCTGCTCGGCCGGATCGCGGCGGCCGCCGGCCTGGACTACGCCGAGACGCTGACCGGCTTCAAGTGGCTCTCCCGGGCCGAGGGGCTGCGGTACGGCTACGAGGAGGCGCTGGGCTACTGCGTGGACCCGGAGGGCGTGCGGGACAAGGACGGCATCACCGCCGCACTGCTGATCGCCGAGCTGGCCGCCACCCTCAAGCGCAGCGGGCGCACCCTGACCGACCTGCTGGACGACCTGGCGCTGACCCACGGTCTGCACGCCACCGACCAGCTCTCGGCCCGGGTCCAGGACCTCTCGCTGATCGCCGACGCGATGCGCCGGCTGCGCGAGCGGCCGCCCACCGAGCTGGCCGGCCTGCGGGTCACCCGGGCCGACGACCTGAGCGCCGGTTCGGCCGAGCTGCCGCCGACCGACGGGCTGCGCTACTACCTGGCCGGCGACCGGGTGCGCTCGGCCCGGATCGTGGTGCGCCCCTCGGGCACCGAGCCCAAGATCAAGTGCTACCTGGAGGTGGTGCTCCCGGTGGCGAGCGCCGCCGAGCTGGCCGACGCCCGCGGGGCCGCGGCCGAGCTGCTGGCCGCGCTCAAGCGCGACCTCGCGGTGGCCGCCGGGATCTGACGGCCCACGGCTGCGGCCGCCCACCCCGGGGGGGGGGGCGTACACCGGGCCCCGCCCCGGCCGCCCCGCCTCGGTGGCGGTGGTGTCCGTCCCGGTGTACTCGCCGTAGAGCTCGGTGAGCCGGTGCACCCCGGCGCCGTCGGTGAGCAC
>NZ_JBHYKG010000418.1:0-5990 GCF_042741245.1 Kitasatospora sp. NPDC058965 | reverse complement strand
CCCGTGGCACGCGGCGCGCACCGGGAGACGGTCCCCGGCCTTCGTTCCGGTCGCCGGGCACCACCGGGTCAGCCGACCGGCTCCGGGGTGCGGCCGGGGGTCTCGGAGGTCCGGCCGGCGGTCTCGGGTGTGCCGGGCCACCAGAACCGGCGGCCGGTGAGCAGGACGAGGGCCGGGACCATTACGGTGCGCACCAGGAGGGTGTCGAGCAGGACGCCGAGGCCGACGATGACGCCGATCTGGGTGAGCGTGATCAGCGGCAGCACGCCCAGCACGGCGAAGACCGCGGCGAGCAGGATGCCGGCGCTGGTGATGACGCCGCCGGTGGAGGCCAGGGCACGCAGCACGGCGCTGCGGGTGTCGTGGCCGACCAGGGTGTCCTCGCGGGTGCGGGCGACGAGGAAGATGTTGTAGTCGACGCCGAGGGCGACCAGGAAGAGGAAGGACAGCAGCGGCACGTTGCTGTCCAGCGCCGGGAAGTCGAGGGTCGTGCGGAACAACAGCCAGCCGGCACCCAGGGCGGCGAAGTAGGACGCGATGACGGTGGCGATCAGCAGGACCGGGGCGACCAGCGCACGCAGCAGGGCCACCAGGACGAGGAAGACGATGGCCAGCACGAGCGGCACGATCAGGCGCGTGTCGTGGGCGTTGGCCAGGGCGGTGTCGTGGGTCTCGGCCGTGGGGCCGCCGACCAGGGCGTCGGCGCCGGGAACGCCGGCGACCTGCCGGCGCAGCGCGTCGATCGCGCGGTCGGACGCCTGCGTCCCGGGCGGTGCGGTGAGGACCACGTCGGCGCGGGCGTAGCGGTCGGTCCGGGCGGTGGGGGTGACGGCGGCGACGCCGGGGACCTGGCGGGCGGCCTCGGCCACCCGGTCGGCGCTGCCCGCGGTCGAGACGAGGGTCAGCGGCTCGGCGGCGCCCGCGGGTTGGACGGCGGCGAGGGTGCGCGCGCCGAGGATCGCCTCCGGTGTGGTGCGGAAGGAGTCGGCCTGGGCCAGACCGGTGCGCAGGCCGAGTCCGCCGCAGGCGAGCAGGACCAGCACGGCGGCCCCGGCGGCGGCGACCCGGGCGGGGTGGGCGGCGACGGCGGTGCCGATCCGGGACCAGAGGCCGCGGCGGTCGGCGGCGACCGGCTCGCCGACCGCGGGCACGAGCGGCCAGAACAGCCGGCGCCCGGGCAGGACCAGTGCGGCGGGCAGCACGAGGAGGCCGAAGAGCACGGCGGTGGCGATGCCGACGGCGCCGGCGAAGCCGAGGCCCCGGTTGCCGGTCAGTTCGGCGGCCAGCAGGGTGAGCAGGCTCAGCACCACCGTGGTGCCGCTGGCCAGCACGGCCGGCGCGGTGCCGCGCCAGGCCCGGGCCATGGCGGTGAACCGGTCGTCGGTGCGGTGGAGTTCGTCGCGGTAGCGGGAGACCAGCAGGAGGGCGTAGTCGGTCCCCGCGCCGAAGACCAGGACGGACTGGATCCCGGCGGTGGAGGCGTCGACCTGGACGCCGGCGTGCGGGGCCAGCACGCCGACCAGCACGGCGGCCAGGCGGTCGGCCGCGCCGACCACCAGCAGCGGGACCAGCCACAGGATCGGGCTGCGGTAGGTGACGAGCAGCAGGACCGCGACGACGGAGGCGGTGGCGATCAGCAGGCTCGTGTCGGCGCCCTGGAAGACCTTGCCGATGTCCGCGCGTACGGCCGGCGCGCCGGTCACCTGCGCGCGCAGCGGTGCGGGCAGCCGGTCGGACGCGGTGCTGCGGATCCGGTCGACCGCGGCGCTGTTGGCACCGTCGTCCGCGCCGGCGGGCAGCACCACCGCGACGGTGGCGACCCGGCCCTGCAGGGTCTGGGGCCGCGACGCCTCCGGCGCCAGACCCAGCGGAGCCAGCGAGGAGGCGCGGTCGGCGATGACGGCCTGCTGCTCGGCGGTGAGCGGGCTGCCGTCGCCGTTGCTGAAGACGACGATCGCCGGGGCCACCGCGCCGGCGGGGAAGGTCTTCACGATCCCGGCGACGCGGGCGGACTGCGAGGAGGCGGGCAGTCCGGTGCCGGTGGCCTTGGTGGTGGTGGCGTCGGAGGGGCCGAGCGCGAAGGCCGCCCCGAGTCCGACGACGGTCAGCAGCAGGACGAGCCAGGCGGTCGCGCGGGGCCGGCGGGGTCCGGCCGTCCCTCGGCCGGCGCCTGGGGTCGGGGTCAGCGGCAACTTGCCGACCGGCTGTGCGGGCATGGGTGCACACCTTCGAAAGTCGTTAAGTAACTTAGCGACTCGCAGCGTGTCAGACTGACGCCCATGGCGCAACATGCATCGTTCGGAGCAGGTGCCCGCTCGGATTCCCCCCGGGGCGAGGTCACCGCGGCGGGCGCACCCGCGGGCGACGAGCTCTCCGGGGCGCTCCGCGAGGTGCTCACCCTGACCCAGCTGGCGCGCGCCGAGCTCGCGCAGCGGCTCGGCATGCCGCTGACGAACGTGGAGGCCGTCGAGCACGTCGTGATGGCACGCGGGGCGGGCGAGCCGATCGGGCCGGTCGAGCTCTCCCGGCGCCTGGGCGTCACCAGCGCCGCCGGCACCCAGTCCGTCAACCGCCTGGTCGCGGAGGGCCACATGACCCGGGGCCCGCACCCGCGTGACCGGCGCCGCCAGGTCCTCGACGTCACCGACAGCGGCTTCGGCCACGTCATGGGCGAGCTGGCGCCGCTCCTCGGCCTGCTCCAGCAGGCGGGCGACGGGTTGACCGACCCCGAACGCGCGGGCGCCCTGCGCTACCTGGAGCAGGTCGCCGCCGCCTACCAGGCCTACCTCAGCGGCGAGGCACCGGCCTGACGCGACGGGGCGCCGCCGACACCGCTCCCGCGGTCAGGCGCCGGGGGCCCGGTCGCCGTTCCTGACGACCGGGGGCTGCGTCGACCACGGGAAGTTGATCCAGGCGTCGGTGCGCCGCCACACGTACTCGCAGCTCACCAGCGAGTGCGACTTCTCGTAGATGACGGCCGACCGCACCTCGGCGACGTGGCCGAGGCAGAAGTCGCGGACCAGCTCCAGGGTCTTCCCGGTGTCGGCGACGTCGTCGGCGATCAGGACCCTCCGGCCGGAGAAGTCGATCGCTTCCGGGACGGGCGCCAACATGACGGGCATGTCCAGCGTGGTGCCCACACCGGTGTAGAACTCCACGTTCACCAGGTGGAGGTTCTTGCAGTCCAGCGCGTACGCCAGTCCGCCGGCCACGAACACGCCGCCGCGGGCGATGCTCAGGATCAGGTCGGGCTCGTACCCGTCGTCGGCGATCGTCTGCGCGAGCTCGCGCACCGCCCGGCCGAAGGTCTGGTAGTCCAGCGTCTCGCGCACCTCTGTCACGCCGTCCAGTCTCCCCGGCGGCACGCCCGGCCGCGAGTACCGGCACGCCCCGACGGTGGACACACGGACACGACGTGCTCCGCGCGTCCACCGTCGGGGCGTCAGGGATGCGAGGCTCCGGGCCGTCAGGGCAGCAGGTCCACCGTGCCGTCGAACTGCCAGAGCGGGTTCGGGACCGCCTTCCCGTCGGTGACGATCAGGAAGTAGCCGTTCAGCTGGACCGGGCCGTCACCGTCCGCCGTGTAGCGGCCGTTCGCGGCGACGTCGAGCTGGTAGACGGCCTGGGCGGTGGCGTTGAAGCCGGGGACGGTCCAGGAGACGGTGCAGCGCCAGTCGTTGCCCGCTCCGTCCTGCGGGCCGAGCCCCTCGCTCTTGTCGCAGCTGGCGGTCGCCTGGACCTGGGCCTCGGTGACCGCCGGCTGGCGCATCTGCGCCTGCTGGTAGCGGTAGAGGTGGGCGAACGCCGTGGCCACGGAGCGCTGCACCTTGTCCTGGGTGATGCCGGAGCCGCCCGCACCGGTGGCCACCGCGAGGACGGCCGTCGTCGCGGCCAGCAGGCCGGCCAGCGGGACGACGCCCAGGGTGAGCGCCCGGCGGCCGGCGCCGTCGTTGTTGAGGTTGGTGAAGTCCCGGCGCAGGAACAGCAGGTAGGCCAGCACCGTGGCAACCACCGCCCAGGCCAGGCTGACGCCGACACCGATCAGCAGTGGACCGGGTTGCTGCGGATCGGCGAAGAGCCCGTTCCAGGAGATGAAGGCGTAGCCGGGCAGCGCCAGCCGCAGCGCGACCGGCAGCGGCAGCAGTTGCGCGACCTGCATCCCGAGGGCGACGAGCATCGGCAGCAGCAGACCCATCGGGGACCGGCCCAGGGCGATGGAGCCGAGCAGTCCGATGGCCGCCAGGGCGAGCGTCGGCGCCAGCGCGCAGAGCCAGGCCAGCAGGACGTTGCCGGCCGCGTCGGCGCCGCTGAGCTGGTGGCCGTCCACGCCGGTCAGCGGTCGGCTCCCCACCGCGAGGAGTCCGCCGGCGATGCTCGACAGCGCCAGGCCCGCGACCAGCAGCCCGATCACGGTGAGGCTGGCGATCGCCTTGGCCGCGAAGATCCGCCGGTGCGAGCGGACCGTGATGATCAGGTGCCGCCAGGTGCCGAGCCGGTCCTCGGAGGCGAAGACGTCGCCCGCGACCATCGAGGTGACCAGCGGCAGCGCCCAGGTGCCGGCGACGCCGAGCACCACCAGCGGGCCGGCCCAGCCGGTGGCGTGCATCCACCGCCCGAACAGGGTGTCCGAGGGCAGCGTGCTCTGCTGGTCGACCGCGAAGACCAGCAGGCCGGGGCCGAGCCAGCAGGCCAGCAGCAGCAGGCGCACCCGCCAGGCGGAGTACTGCTTGACCAGTTCGGTGCGCAGGATCCGGGAGACGGGGGCCGGGCGCCTGCGCGGTGTCCCGCCGCCGGCACCGGCGACGGGGGCGGCGGTGACGGTCGCACTCATCGGTCGGCCTCCTGCTCGGTGCGGACGGGCTGCTCGGACCGGGCGCGCTGCTCGGTACGAGCGGGGTCCTCCGCGGGGGCGGGCTGCTCCGCGGGAGCGAGCTGCTCGGTCAGCGCGAGGAAGGCGGCCTCCAGCGGCGAGACGACGGGCGACAACTCGCGCACCGCGACGTCCCCGCGCACCATACGGGCCACCAACTCGTCCACCGCCGCCACCCGTGCGTGCAGGACCAGCACGTCGGTGTCCGGTCGCGCCGCCGCGTCGTGGTCGTCGAGGATCCGGATCCCGGGCGTCGCGGCCGCCAGGGCGCGCGCCGCCGCCGGGTCCGAGGCCCGCAGCCGGTAGTCGAGCGCGCGGTCCTCGTCGGAGAGCTTGCGCACCGGGCCGGAGAAGACCACCCGCCCGGCGGCCAGGATGGTCACCTCGGCGCAGAGCGCCTCCAGGTCGTCCATCCGGTGGCTGGACAGCACGACCGTGACGCCGTCGTCCGCGAGCCGGCGCAGCACGCCGTGCACCAGCTTCTTGCCGGCCGGGTCCAGGCCGTTGGACGGCTCGTCGAGCACCAGCAGCCGGGGCTTCGTCAGCAGCGCCGCGGCCAGCCCGAGGCGCTGGCGCATCCCCAGCGAGAACCCGCGCACCCGCTGGTCGGCGGCCCCGCCGAGGCCGACCTGGTCCAACGCCTCCTCGACGCCGAGGACCGGCCCGTCGTCGGGGGCCAGGGCGGCGACCGTCACGAGGTTCTGCCGGGCGGTGAGCGTGGGGTACAGCCCCGGCCCGTCGACGAACCCGGAGACGCCGTCAGGTGCGGCCAGGCCGCGGCCCAGCGGCGCGCCGAGGATCTCCAGGCTGCCGCCGTCGGCGACGGCCAGGCCCAGCAGCAGGCCCAGCAGTGTGGTCTTGCCGGCACCGTTGGGGCCGACCAGTCCGTGGATCTGACCCTGCGTGATGCTCAGGTCGACGTGGTCGAGCGCGACGACATCACCGAAGACCTTGGTGATGCCGCGGCCCCGCACCGCGACGGGTGTTTCCATGCCTCAGTCCAATCCCCAGCCGGCGCCCGGCTGAATCCGAAGAGCCTGTTCCCGGCGCGTGGTGCCCGGCTCGACCGTGCTGCGGGGCCGGGCCGGAGCCACGGGCGCCGCCGGGTGGCGCACCGCAG
>NZ_JBHYKG010000417.1:0-6011 GCF_042741245.1 Kitasatospora sp. NPDC058965 | reverse complement strand
CCCACCGCCGCTGCGGACCCGGCTCAGGTGCCCGCGAGCGGCAGCGTGGCGGCGACCAGCAGGCCCTGGGCGGCGGCCCGGTTGAGGGCGGTGCGCAGCAGGTCCTCGCGGGGCTGGCGGCCGATGGTGCCGGCCGGGGCCGCGTACATCACCACGCTGGAGTCCCGGGAGGCGGCGCTGCGCCAGGCGTCGGTCACCACCAGCGGCTGGTGCGCCTGCCACCAGGCGCTGTTGCCCACCGCCGAGGGCTGCAGGATCGAGTGCAGCCGGCCCATCGCCACCAGCACCGACCAGCCGACCAGCCGCTCGGGCAGCTGGTCCATGTCGGCGACCCCGGCGAAGCCCTGGCCCAGCAGCAGCGGCAGGAACTCGTCGGCGCCACTGGTGCTGCCGGGGCGGCCGACCGGTCCGGTGGGCTCGACCACCAGGGCCGCGTGCCCGGTGTCCCCGCAGAGCACCAGCCCGCAGGTGACGCCCAGTACCGCGGGCTCGCCCGGGACGGGGGCGGTCGGTGCGGCGGGCGCCGCGGCGGCCGGGGCGGGCGGCGCGTCGAGCGGGAGCGGGTCGGTCAGCGGGTCGTAGCCGGGGGCGTCGGCGGCGCCGGACCAGTCGGCCTGGGTGGGTTGGCCGCTGCCCTGCGCCTGGCTGATGCTGCGCACGGCGCTGATCAGCTGCTCCTCGGAGACCGGGACGACCTGGGACGGGATGCAGCGGGCGTGGGCGAAGGCCAGGACCGCCGTCTCCTCGCCGACGAACAGCACGGTGCTGGTGCGCTCGTGCTGCGAGTCGCCGGGGGTGCGGCAGGAGGTGCAGTCGTAGGTGTCGGGGGCATGGACCCCGCCCAGCAGACGGTCGGCCTCGTCATCGCCGATCTCGGCGCGGACCTCGTCGCTGACATCGAGCAAGCGCGGCAACAGGACTCCTCGTTTCGGGGGCTCGGCGGTCGACGCCCGGTGCGGACCGGGCAGGTTCGGCCGCCATAACCAACGGACTGCTGTGGTCGGAGTCACGGGTTCGCCGGTCGGCTGTCCGGTATTGCCGCCGAAACGACTGCGCTTGGTTGATGGTTGACCACGTTCTGTCGAGGATGTGCCCAGCCTCACAGGCGCCGGGACGTGACCGGCGCCACCCGGACAAGAGGTTTGAGTCGCGCAATATGGTTCAAATCGGACAGATGACCTTGGAAGCCCATGATCCTTACCCCGGGTAACGAAGGGCTGACCTGGGTCGACCCGCAAACGATCATCAATTGGTTGATTCCGGGCGCCCCCGGCTCCTACCTTCATTCCCGGTGCAACGAGCACCACCCGGGTTCACCCCCGACGCACCCGTACCGGGTGCCCGCCGTCCGGCCGCTCGAACAGGCCGGACGGTGCGCGGTGGAGTGGCCGGGGCGGCGCGGTACGTCCGACACGTACTCGGCCGCCTGAGGACGTGGCAGACGAGTCGGCCCGCAAGGGTCCGGTTCCGTGTGCCCGCCCGGGGCTGTCGAGAGGGACTCCATGACTTTCCGTAACGAGAACACCGCCACCACCGCTGCCGCCGCGACCCCGAAGAAGCGCAACTGGGTCCGCATGGCCGTGCTGGGTGGCGCCGCCGCCGCCCTCCCGGTGGCCGGCCTCGTCACGGCCACCACGGCCTCCGCCGCCTCCACCTCCACCTGGGACGCCGTCGCCCAGTGCGAGAGCACCGGCAACTGGAGCATCAACACCGGCAACGGCTTCTACGGTGGCCTGCAGTTCACCTCCTCCACCTGGGCCGCCTACGGCGGCACCCAGTACGCGCCGCAGGCGAACCTGGCCACCAAGGGCCAGCAGATCGCGATCGCCGAGAAGGTGCTGGCCGACCAGGGCCCCGGCGCCTGGCCGGTCTGCTCGGTCCAGGCCGGCCTGACCGCGGGCGGCGCCCCGGCCCAGGTCGACACCTCCTCGGCCGCGTCCTCCTCGGCCACCACCAAGAGCTCCGGCAGCTCCGCCACCAAGAGCGCCCCGGTGCAGCAGCAGGCCCCGGCCCAGAACACCGCCCCGGTGCAGCAGCCGGTCCAGCAGCCGGTGCAGCAGAAGCCGGTCCAGAAGCCGGCCGCCGCGCCGCAGAGCACCCACCGCAGCGGTGGCAGCTACACCGTCAAGAGCGGTGACACCCTGAGCGCCATCGCCGCCGCGCACGGCACCAACTGGCAGAGCCTGTACCAGAAGAACGTCCAGGTCATCGGCGGCGACGCCAACCTGATCTTCCCGGGCCAGGTGCTCTCCTTCTGAGGCTGACCCAGCCCGCCCGCGTTCCCGACGGACCGCCGCCCCCTCTCCCGGGGCGGCGGTCCGTCGCGTTCGGCGGCCGGTGGGACCGGCCCCAACGGAGCAGCAGCGGCTGCGGGCGGTGCGCGCCCGGCCGCAGAGTCGGAGGATGCGCTACCGAATAGCCCTGCTGCTCGCCTCCGCCGCGACCCTGCTCGCCGTCCCCACCCGGGCCGCGCCGGCCAGTGCGCCGGTGGTCACCGTGCCGGACGCCACCTGGGAGAAGCTGGCCGGCTGCGAGGCGGACGGGGACTGGCACGCCAACACCGGCAACGGCTACTTCGGCGGACTCCAGATCTGGCCGCCGACCTGGCGCGAGGCGGGCGGGCTGCTGCTCGCCACCCGGCCCGACCTGGCCACCCGGCGCCAGCAGATCCAGGTGGCCCAGGAGATCCTGCGCCGGCAGGGCTGGCAGGCCTGGGCGGGCTGCGCGCGGGACCTGGGGCTGCTGCGCTGAGAATACGGCCATGGACATCGTGGTGGTGGGCAGCGTCAACCTGGACCTGGTGATCGAGGTGGCCGCGCTGCCGCGGCCGGGGGAGACGGTCGCGGGCGGACCGGTGCACCGGCTGGGCGGCGGCAAGGGCGCCAACCAGGCGGTGGCCGCCGCCCGGTTGGGCGCCCGCACGGCGCTGGTCGGCGCGGTCGGCTCCGACCCGGACAGCGACCGGCTGCGGGCCGAACTCGTCGCCGAGGGCGTGCTGGTGGACCACCTGGCCACGCTGCCCGGGCCGGCCGGGCAGGCCGTGGTGCTGGTGGACCGGCAGGCGGAGAACTGCATCGTGGTCTCGTCGGGGGCCAATGCCGGGGTCGGCCCCGCGACGGTGGCGGCGGCCGGCCCGCTGCTGGACCGCGCCGCGGTGGTGGTCGCCCAGTTGGAGGTCCCGCTGCCCGCCGTGCTCGCCGCCGCCCGGCTGAGCCGGGGCACCTTCGTGCTCAACCCGGCCCCGGTGCCGCCCGGCGGCCTGCCGGCGGAGCTGTGGCCGCTGGTCGACGTGCTGGTGCCCAACCGCACCGAACTGGCGGCCCTGGCCGGGGTGGCCGAGGTGACCGACGCGGCGCACGCGGCCCGGCTCGCCGCCACCCTGCCCTGCGAGCGGGTGGTGGTGACCCTGGGGGCCGCCGGCGCGCTGGTCCGCGAGGGTGCGGGGCACGAGCTGGTCCCCGCACCGCCCGCGCCCGCCGTGGACACCACCGGGGCCGGCGACACCTTCTGCGGCGCCCTGGCGGTCGCCCTCGCCGAGGGCCGCCCGCTGCGCGCGGCCGCCCGGTTCGCCGTCCGCGCGGCGGCCCTGAGCGTGGCGCGGACGGGCGCGCGCACGGCGATGCCGGACCGCGGGGCGGTGGAGGGGACGGCCTGAGACCCGGCGGTCGGCCCGTTCCGGGCCGGTCGGGGCCGGGACACCAGAACGGGGGACTGCCCCCGTCCGGATCCGCGCTGCGAGGCTGACCCGTGACGAGAGCCGGCAGCACGGCAGCGGACGCAGCGCGGGAGGGCGGGGCAGATGGCCGATCAGTCGCAGGCGGCGGTGGCGACCAGTGGCTTCCGGGTCACACCGGAGGAGGTGCAGAACGCGTCGGTCCAGGTGGACTCGACCGCCGCGGCGATCCAGCAGCAGCTGGACGCGCTGAAGGCGTACGTCCGCACCAACGTCGAGTCCTACTGGCAGGGCCGGGCCCACCAGGCGTTCGACATCTACATGCAGGAGTGGGACGTCTACGCGGCGATGCTGCACGAGGCGCTCACCGGCATCGCCCAGGGCCTGCGCGGCACCTACGTGAACTACGCGCAGTCCGAGGACGCGGCGATGCGCAAGATCGAGCAGTTGCAGAACGAGCTCCCGCCGCTGCGGCTGGGCTGACCCGACGTCACCGAGGAGAATCCGTGCCGGGCAACGACGCCACCTCGATCCTGGTCCACGCCCAGTTGGGCGAGGTCGGGCCGCACATCCACGCCAGTGCCGAGGAGATCATCGGCGAGCTGCAGCGCCTGGTCCAGCTGCTCGAACCGCTGCGGGACACCTGGACCACCAGTGAGGCGGCGGCCGACTACGAGATCATGCAGCAGGAGTGGAACACCGCCGCCGAGGGCCTGTTCGGCCCGAACGGCGTGCTGGGCAACGTGGCCGCCGTGATGAACGTGAACTTCGTCAACTACTCCGACGCCGAGTGGGCCAACGTCTCCACCTGGCGCCACCGCTGAGCCCGGGCCGCACCGCCCCGCACCCCGAGAGGACCTGACGGCACATCATGGCGGACGAGTACTGCCGGATCACCGTGGTCGGCGACCGCAGGCAGGTGGACCTCGCGGTCCCGGCCGGCGCGCCGATCACGGACTACGTGGACGACCTGGCCCGGCTCTGCGCGCTGGAGGAGAACGCCCTCATGCCGCCGGCCTGGTCGCTGGCGACCGCGCTGGCGGGTCCGTTCGCGCCGGAGCGCTCGCTGGCCGAACTCGGCGTCGCCGACGGGCAGGTGCTGTACCTGCGCGACCTGCTGGCCGGCGAACTGGACGAGCCGGTGGTGCTGGACGTGGCCGAGCAGGTCGCGCAGGCGTCCAACCAGTGGCTGGACCGGCCCTGGGACGCCTCGGCGCGGGCCGCCACCGCGCTGGCGGTGGGCCTGGCCTGGCTGGCCGCCGTGCTGCTCGCCCTGGCCGGGCTGCGGCCGGTGGGCCCGGTGGCGGTCGGTGCGGCGGCGGCCGTCGCCGGGACGGTCGTGCCGCTGCTGGCCTGGGTGGCCGGGGAGCGCCGCTGGTCGGTGCCGCCGGCGCTGCGGATCGGTGCCGCGCTGACCGCCGTGCCCGCGCTCGCGGTGGCGGGCTGGTGCCTGCCGGCGGTCCGGCCGGGCCACGGGCCCGGCAGTGCCGGCGCGCTGGCCGGGGCGCTGCTCGGGGCGCTGCTCGGGTACGCGGCGGCCAGTGGGGTGACCACCCTGGCGGTGCTGGGCGCCGTGCTGGTGGCGGCCGTCACCGGCGGCGGCCTGGTCGGCCTCGGCGCCGACCGGGCGCAGTCGGCGGCCGTGTCGGCCGTGGTGGCCTTCCTGTTGCTCAGCGCGGCCCCCGTGACGGCGGGTCGGATCGTGGCCGTGGCCTTCCGCCGGCGCGACCCGGTGGACCCGTCGGGCGACCCGGACGAGGGCGAGCAGGTGCGGCTGGCCGTGCACACCGCGATGACCCTGCTGGCCGTCTGGTCGGCCGTGCTGTCCGCGGTGCTCGCCGCGGCGCTGGTCCTGCTGGCGGTCTCGCACACCGTCTACGGGGCCGGGCTGGCCGGGTGCCTCGCGTTGGCGCTGCTGCTGCGGGCGGGGGCCGCCAAGGTGGTGGTCGAGGTGGTGCCCGGCGCACTGGCCGGCACCGCCGGGGTGTTCGCGCTGCTGCTCACCGGTCCCGGCGCCCTGCACTGGCCGGCCTGGACGGCGCCCGTGCTGCTGGCCGCCGTCGCGCTGGGCCTGCTCGGCTACGGGCTGCGCAAGCTGCTGCGGCGCGACCTGCGGGCGCTGCCGCGGCCGGCCTGGCTCGGTCCGCTGGGCGCGGTGCTCGGCGCGCTGGGCATCCCGCTGCTGCTGGCCGGGTTCGGGCTCTTCGGTCAGCTGATGGGTCTGGGCCGGCACCTCTGAGGCCGCACGGCCGACCGCCGGGGCCGGTGCCCCGGCGGCGGTCAGCGCGCGGCCAGTTGGACCACCGCGCCGGTCGCGGTGCCCGGGCCGCCACCCGGG
>NZ_JBHYKG010000416.1:0-6019 GCF_042741245.1 Kitasatospora sp. NPDC058965 | reverse complement strand
TGGAAGGCCTTCTGGCCGGTGGCGTCCATCACCGCGCCGGCGTCCGGCGGGTTGTTGTCCTCGGGCATCAGGTACGGCGCCGACGCGTACCAGTTGGGCGACAGCGCGCCGGTGGTGGCGGCGGTGCTGGCCTGTGCGGAGCCGGTGGTGACCGCGGCGGCGACCGCGCCGGCCAGCATGGCCAGCGAGGCGACGCCGGCCAGCAGGCCGGAACGCTTGCGCCGGTGCCGACCGGGCTCGGGGGCCTCGGTGGCGGGCAGAGCTCGTTCCATGGGGGTGCCCTTCCGGGGAAAAGTGTGGGGGCGGAGAAGCGTGGGGGAACCGCCCCGCGCGCCGTGGGAGGGCGCGGGGCGGGTGGAGCGTGCCGGAGCGGACTGCGTGCCCACCAACGTGGACTAGACCAGCAAGCGGGTCAAGGGTCCGCCGGTCGGCTTAACCCTGGCTTGAGGAACGGGTGCTGACTGCTCAGTGCAGGTAGTCGACCAGCCCGGCCGGCTGGAGCCCGGCCGCCTGCGCCGCGTCCAGGGCGCGCTGCAGGTCGGTGGCGAGGGTGTCGGTGAAGTGCATGATGACCACGTCGCCCGGCTGCAGCGGACCGCCGTGGTAGACGTTCGAGGCGCCCGAGGTGAAGTCGGCGGTGGCGGTCAGCACGGTGCGCATCCCGCAGTTGGCCGCGGCCTGCAGGGTGGCCGCGTTCCAGGCGAAGTACGGCGGCCGGAAGACGGTCGGGGTGGTCCCGTAGAGCCGCTGGTCGGCGTCCCGGGCGCTGCAGATCTCGGCCTGCTGCTCGGCCGGCGAGAGCGTGGTGAGGTCGCGGTGCGAGACGGTGTGGTCCTGGATCGAGGAGCCGGGCACCGCGGTCACCTGGCGGAAGTAGTCCGGCTGGAAGCCCGAGGGCATCGGCAGCGGGAAGGCGGTGATCGGCAGGTGGTGGTCGGCGATGAACTGCGCCGCCTCCGGGGTGCGGTACCAGCCGTCGTCGATGGTGAAGAAGACCACCTTGTCGCTGGTCGGCACGTTCCAGGTGGCCCAGGCCGGATCGGGGGCCGGCCCGTCCAGCTCCACGTCGTCCGCGCCGTAGCCGCCCTGGCCGTACCAGCCGTGCAGGTAGAGCTGGACCGAGCTGACCCCGGCGCCGGTGGTGAAACTGGTCGTCAGCTGCTGCCAGTCGCCGCCGGTGGTGGCGGTCCAGGCGGGCGGCACGTCGTGGCCGGTGCCGGTGGCGCCCAGGTAGACGTAGCTGCCGCGGACCCAGGCGGTCAGCCGGTAGGTGGTGCCGGGGCGCACCGAGACGGTCTGGGTGCACTGGCCCAGGCTGTCCGCGTCCGCCGGGGTGACGGCGAGCGCGGTGCTGCCGCCGTGCGGCGCGGCGGCGCTCTCGGCGGCCTCGCCGGCGGCGCAGTTCCAGCCCGGGATCGAACCGTAGTCGGCCAGCGGCAGGGTGGGGATCTCGAAGCCCGGGTTGGTGGCCAGGTTGACCACCGGCGGGGCGTCGGCGTGCGCGGCGGGGACCAGCGGTCCCAGCAGGGCGGCCGCGCCGAGCGCGGCGACCAGGGGCGCGCCGCCCAGCCGGAGGCCGGGGGCGAATCTGCGCAGCATGGAGGAAGGCACGACGGTGCTCCATTGTGTGGGGGCGACAGGTGGGGTGAGGGTTTTGTCGCGGTGGGGAAGAGCCGCAGGCGTGCCGCACACAGGCCGGGGCAACACAATGGACTGGACCAAGCTCCCCGTCAAGGAACGCGGAGGTGAACCCGGCACCGGGTGACACCACGTCAGCTCGGCTGCGGGGCGGGCCGGTCAGGGCGTGTAGAGCGCCTCGATGTCCTCCGCGTACCAGTCCGCGATGGCCTGCCGGCGCAGCTTCAGCGACGGTGTCATCAGCCCCTGGGCCACGGTGAACGAGCCCGGCAGCAGCCGGAAGGCGCGGATCGACTCGGCCCGGGAGACCGCGGTGTTGGCCGCCGCCACCGCCCGCTGGATCTCCGCGTGCAGCTCCTCGTCGGCCAGCGCCGCCCACCCCTCGATCGGGGCCCGGCGGCGGGAGAGCTGCCAGTGCTCCAGGGCCTGCGGGTCCAGCGTGATCAGCGCCGCGACGTAGGGCCGGTTGTCGCCCACCACCAGGCACTGGTGCACCAGCGGATGGACCCGCACCCGCTCCTCCAGCGCGGCGGGCGCGAGGTTCTTGCCGCTGCTGGTGACGATCAGCTCCTTCTTGCGCCCGGTGATGGTCAGGTAGCCGTCCTCGTCCAGCTCGCCGAGGTCGCCGGTGGCCAGCCAGCCGTCGCGCAGCGCCTCGGCGGTGCACCGGGGGTGGTTGAGGTAGCCGCCGAAGACCCCGCCGCCGCGCACCCAGACCTCGCCGTCCGAGGCGATGGCCACCTCGGCGCCCGGGATGGGCTTGCCGACGGTGCCGAACTTGGGGGCGCCGGGCGGGTTGGCGGTGATCGCGGCGGTGGTCTCGGTCAGCCCGTAGCCCTCGTAGACGGTCATCCCGGCGCCGGCGAAGAAGAGGCCGAGCCGGCGGCTGAGCGCGGAGCCGCCGCACATCACGCTGCGCACCCGCCCGCCGAGCGCGGCCCGGATCCGCTGGTAGACCAGCCGGTCGTAGGCCAGGTGACGGACCCGCAGCGCCGGGCCGGGGCCGGAGCCGTGCCCCAGCGCCCGCCGCTCCACCGCCTCGGCGTACCGCACGGCCAGCTCGGCGGCCTGCTCGAAGACCTCGCCGCGCCCGGCCTTCTGCGCCGCCAGCCGGGCCGAGCTGTAGAGCTTCTCGAAGACATAGGGGACGGCGTGCAGGAAGGTCGGCCGGAACGCCTCCAGGGCCGGCAGCAGCGCCTCGGCGCCGAGCTCGGCCAGGTGCCCGAGCCGGATCCCGCCGCGCAGCGCGGCCACCTGCACCATCCGGCCGTAGACGTGGGCCAGCGGCAGGAAGAGCAGGGTGGCGGGCTGCTCGCCGTCGGTCGCGGTGAAGACCGACCGCCAGCCGGCCAGCACGTTGTCCGCCTCGGCGGCGAAGTTGCCGTGGGTGAGCAGGCAGCCCTTGGGGCGCCCGGTGGTGCCGGAGGTGTAGATCACGGTGGCGATCGAGTCGGCGGTGACCGCCAGGCGCTGACGGTGCACCAGGCTCTCGGGGACCCCGGTGCCCTCCGCGGTCAGCGTGCGCACGCAGTCCTGGTCCAGCTGCCAGATGCCGGCCAGCCGGGGCAGCGCGTCGCAGACCTTGCCGAGCGTCATGGCGTGGTCCTCGTCCTCCACCACGCAGGCCACCGCCTCGGTCTCGGCGAGGATCCAGCGCACCTGCTCGGCGGCGGCGGTCGGGTAGATCGGCACCGGGATGGCGCCGATCGACCAGAGCGCGTAGTCGAAGAGGGTCCACTCATACCTGGTCCGGCACATCAGCGCGACCCGGTCGCCGAACCGCACCCCGTGCGCCAGCAGCCCCTTGGCCAGCCCCAGCACCTCGTCGCGGAACTGCCCGGCGGTCACCGGGTGCCACTGCAGCCCGTCCGCGGACCGGGACAACTGGACCAGGTCGGGCGTGAGTTCGACGGTGCCGAAGAGGGAGTCGGCCAGGCCGCCGAGCGCCACCGGGGCCAGCGGCGGGGTACTCAGCTCGCGCACGTTCCTCCCTGCGCGGTGCCACCGTCCGTGGGCCGCCCGTCGACCCGGTGTGACTCCGCCACGACCGGTTGCGACGGTAGCGGATCGCTGCGGCGCTGCCCAGACTCCCGCGAAGCCCGCACCGGATCCCCGGATCTGTGGATCCGCCGTCACGACTGTGCGGACCCGATCAGTCCGTTCGTGCACCGCCGCCCGGATCGAGAGGTCTGGACCAGGCGGGCTCGACGGTCGGGACACCCGTACGGGCCCCGGGTGCCAATGGTCATGCGCATGCTGACAACGGATCAGGATCGATCGCCGGGAGCCGTCGATTGCGCTCGAATGGAGTAGTAAGCTCGCGCAGATCCACCGGCCCGGCGCCCCAGCCCGGTCGGTTGCGGGCACACCTGACCGAGGACTCCATGCGTCTGCGCAGCAGCTCGATCCGCGCGAAGATCATCGCGCTGCTCCTGGTGCCCATCGTGGCGCTGGTGGGCCTGTGGGCCTATGCCACCCTGGTCACCACCAGCGACTTCTGGACCCAGTTCACCCTGGCCTCCACCTACAAGGCGTACGGCCAGCCGGTCGACCAGGTGGTCCGCGACCTGCAGGACGAGCGCGAGGCCGCGGTGGTCCGGCTGGCCAAGCGCCGGGCCCAGGGCGTGCAGGACGACTACCAGAAGACCCAGGACGCGACCGACCAGGACGTCCTGACGCTGCAGCGGGCCGCCCTCGGCGGTGACGCCGGCAAGCTCGACGCCACCCAGCGGGCCCGGTTGCAGGACGTGCTCAAGGCCCTCGGCCAGCTCACCCAGCTGCGCCAGCAGGTCGGCCAGGAGAGCCTGTCCTGGCAGTACGCGCTGACCCGCTACAACGACGTGGTGGCCCCCTCGTTCTCCTTCCGGGCCTCCTTCCTCAACCGCCAGACCGGCCAGCTGCCCCGCGAGGGCACGATGCTGATCGAGCTGACCCGCGCCCGCGACTACCTCTCCCAGGAGGACGCGGCGATGGAGGGCGTGCTCGCCGCGGACGATCCGGGCGTGCAGCAGTACCAGGCCGTGCTCGACCCGATGCACCACCAGCAGGCGCTGTTCTCCGTCTACATCGGCGAGCTGGACGACGCCGACCAGATCGACTACCGGGCGCTGCAGACCTCGGACGAGTGGAGCACGGTCAGCACCCTGGAGCGCGAGTACCAGGCCGCCGAGGAGCCGGCCGACGTGCTGCACAGCGTCAGCGAGGCGCGCTGGCACAACAACACCGACCGGCTGCTGGACAACCTGGCGGCCGAGAACACCAAGCTGGCCGGCGAACTCGGCGACCGCGCCCGGTCGTACGCGATGGGCCTGCTCTGGCGCGGACTGACCGCCGGTGTGGTCGGCCTGGTGGCGATCGTGCTGTCGGTGGTGATCTCGCTGCGGATCGGCCGCGGCCTGGTGCGCGAGCTGGTGAACCTGCGCAACTCGGCGCACGAGCTGGCCGGCACCCGGCTGCCCTCGGTGATGCAGCGGCTGCGCGAGGGCCTGCCGGTGGACATCGCGGTGGAGGCCCCGGAGCTGGAGTTCGGGCCGGCCGAGATCGGCCAGGTCGGCCGCGCCTTCAACGCGGTGCAGCGCACCGCCGTGCAGGCCGCGGTCGAGCAGGCGGAGCTGCGCCGCGGGGTCTCCGCGGTCTTCGTCAACCTGGCCCGGCGCAGCCAGGTGCTGCTGCACCGTCAGCTGACCCTGCTGGACACCATGGAGCGGCGCACCGAGGACCCGACGGAGCTGGAGGACCTGTTCAAGCTGGACCACCTGACCACCCGCATGCGCCGGCACGCCGAGGGCCTGATCATCCTGTCCGGCGGCTCGCCGGGCCGGGCCTGGCGCAAGCCGGTGCGGCTGGTGGACGTGGTGCGCGCGGCGGTCGGCGAGGTGGAGGACTACGCCCGGGTGATCGTCCGGCCGTTCCCCAGCACCGGCCTGCTCGGCAGCGCGGTGGCCGACGTGACCCACCTGGTGGCCGAACTGGTCGAGAACGCGGCGGTCTTCTCGCCGCCGCAGACCCAGGTGACGGTGCAGGGCGAGGTGGTGGCGCACGGCTTCGCGCTGGAGATCGACGACCGCGGGCTCGGGCTGAGCGAGCAGGCACTGGCCGAGATCAACCAGCGGCTGGAGGTGGAGCAGGCCTTCGACCTGGCCGACACCGACCGGCTGGGGCTCTTCGTGGTCAGCCGGCTGGCCCGGCGGCACGGGATCCGGGTCAGCCTGCGCGCCTCGGCCTACGGCGGCACCACCGCGGTGGTGCTGATCCCGCGCGAGCTGCTGGCCGAGGTGCCGGGCCCGGTGGCCGGGACGGTGGCCGGCGGCGCCCAGGACGCGCCCGGCGCCGCGCCGCTCGCCGGGCGCGGTCCGGCCCCCCGGCAGCGCGAGCTGGTGGC
>NZ_JBHYKG010000415.1:0-6042 GCF_042741245.1 Kitasatospora sp. NPDC058965 | reverse complement strand
ATGAGCCGACCGTGCCCGAACCGGTGGAGCCCGAGCCGGTCGCGGCGGACGCGGTGCGTCCGGCCCGCGCACCGCGTGCGCGCCGGGCCGGCGGGCCGCCGGCCCCGGAGGCCGCCGACGAGGCCCCGGAGGTGGCGCTGCGGCCCGGCATCGAGGCGGTGCTGATGGTGGCCGACGAGCCGATCGGCGAGGCCCGGCTGGCCGAGGTGCTCGGCCACCCGCGCGCCGAGGTGGCCGCGGCGCTGCGCGAGTTGGCGCAGGAGTACACCGACCAGGGCCGCGGTTTCGAGCTGCGGCTGGTGGCCGGCGGCTGGCGCTACTACAGCCGTTCCGCCTGCGCCCCGGCGGTCGACCGGTTCGTGCTGGACGGCCAGCAGGCCCGGCTGACCCAGGCCGCACTGGAGACCCTGGCGGTGGTCGCCTACCGCCAGCCGGTGTCCAGATCACGGGTCTCGGCGGTACGCGGTGTGAACTGTGACGGCGTGATGCGTACCCTGGTACAGCGAGGACTGGTGGAGGAGACCGGATCCGAGCCCGAAACAGGTGCGATCCTGTATCGGACGACGAACTACTTCCTGGAACGGATGGGGCTGCGCGGCCTGGACGAGCTGCCGGAGCTCGCCCCGTTCCTGCCCGAGGTCGACGACGTGGAAGCGGAGTCCCTCGAAGGCAGCGCCGTCGCGGACGCGGTGGCTGCCGCGAGCGCACGGGAAGTGCAGTGAGGTCGGCCGGCACGACCCGCACTTCCCTGGTAGCAACGACGACGACGTACGGACATTTGATGCGTAGCAGCGGTAGCGGTAACGGCAGGAACAGCGGCGGCGGCGGTGGCGGTGGCCGCGGCGGTCAGCGGGGCGGGGGCGGTTCGTACGGCGGTGGCCGCGGCCGGGACGACCGGCGCGACGACCGCAGGGACGACCGCCGGTACCCGGACCGTCCGCTGCGCCCCGAGGAGCGCCGGTACGACCGCCCCGAGTACGGCGGCGGCCCGAACGCCACCCCGGCCCGCGGCGGCTTCGCCGGTCGGCGCCCGAGCCCGGCGCCGCGCCCGCGCCGCGAGGGCCAGGGCGCGCCCGGCGACCCGCGCCGCCAGCCGCAGCGCTCGCGCGAGCTGCAGGCCAAGATCGAGGACGCGGTGCTGGCCCGGCACGACAAGCCGGCCGTGAAGCTGCCCAAGACCTTCGACGAGCCGGCCGGCGAGCGGCTGCAGAAGGTGCTGGCCCGGGCCGGCATGGGCAGCCGGCGGGCCTGCGAGGAGCTGATCGAGCAGGGCCGGGTCGAGGTCAACGGCGCCCGGGTCACCGAGCAGGGCAAGCGGGTCGACCCGGAGCACGACGAGATCAAGGTGGACGGCCTGACCGTCGCCACCCAGTCGTTCCTGTTCTTCGCGCTCAACAAGCCGGCCGGCGTGGTCTCCACCATGGAGGACCCGGACGGCCGCCAGTGCCTGGGCGACTACGTGACCAACCGGGAGACCCGGCTGTTCCACGTGGGCCGGCTGGACACCGAGACCGAGGGCATCATCCTGCTCACCAACCACGGCGAGCTGGCCCACCGGCTGACCCACCCGCGGTACGGCGTGACCAAGACCTACCTGGCCGCGATCCAGGGGCCGATCCCGCGCGACCTGGGCAAGCAGCTGGCGCAGGGCATCGAGCTGGAGGACGGCTTCGCCCGGGCCGACAGCTTCAAGGTGGTCTCCAACGTCGGCAAGAACTACCTGGTCGAGGTCACCCTGCACGAGGGCCGCAAGCACATCGTGCGCCGGATGCTGGCCGAGGCGGGCTTCCCGGTGGAGAAGCTGGTGCGCACGCACTTCGGGCCGATCGCGCTCGGCGACCAGAAGTCGGGCTGGCTGCGCCGGCTGACCAACCCCGAGGTGGGTCAGCTGATGCGCGAGGTCGGCCTGTGACCCCAGGGGCCGTCCGCTAGGCGGTGAGTCCCGCGACCGAGGGCCGTGCACGGTGACGTGCACGGCCCTCGGTGTTGCTCCGGGAAGCTGTCCAGTCAGCTTCGATCAGCTCAGGCTTGTCAAGGGGATTGTTTGTGGCACAAGATTGCCACGAAAACATCGCGCGCCAATTGGCGTGAAACCGCCACACGGGGGAGGGAGCGTCATGCTTGACGCTTTCAGCGCACTCGGTCTGTCCGAGTCCGACGGCCAGGTCTACGCCGCACTGGTGGCCGCCCCGCAGTCCACCGCTGCCGAACTGGCCGAGCGGTGCGGCCTGTCCGCGCAGCAGAGCGAGAAGGCGCTCAGCCGGCTGGCCCAGCAGGGCATGGCCACCCGGGCCCCGGTGGACCGGGAGCGCTACCTCGCGGTGGCGCCCGACGTGGCGATCGGCACCCTGATCGGCCACCGCGAGGCCGAGCTGCGCAGCGCCCGGGCCGAGATGCACCGGCTGATGGACGCCTTCCGCGAGGCCTCCCGGTTCACCGACCCGGCCCGCTCGGTGGAGGTGCTCACCGGTGGCGAGGCGATCTCGCAGCGGATCGAGTACCTGCAGGAGACCAGCCTGCAGCAGGTGCGCGGCTTCGACTGCCCGCCGTACGTGCAGGACGTGCAGGACGCCGCCTCCTACCTCACCCGGCTGCGCCGCAAGCTCAAGGAGGGCGTGCGGTTCCGCACGGTCTACGACCGCGAGGCGGTGGCCTGGCCGGGCCGGCTGGAGAACGAGATCCTGGTCGGCGCGGCGGACGGCGAGGAGGCCCGGGTGCGGACCAGCCTGCCGATGAAGATGATCATGTCGGACGACCGGATGGCGGTCATCCCGATCAGCGCCGGCGACAGCGTGCTGGACGCCGCGTACGTGATCCACCCCTCGGCCCTGCTGCAGGCGCTGGACGGGCTCTTCGAGGCGGAGTGGGACCGGGCCGTGCCGCTGCAGGCCGCGCTCGGGGCCGAGCCCGGGCTGCGCGAGCCGGAGGCGGACCAGCGCAAGCTGCTGGGCCTGCTGGCGGCCGGGCTGACCGACGAGTCGATCGCCCGCTCGCTGGGCTGGAGCGCGCGCACCACCCAGCGGCGGCTGCAGGCGCTGATGCGCGAGCTGGGCGCCACCACCCGGTTCCAGGCCGGCATGGCGGCGCGCGAGCGCGGCTGGCTGTAGTGCCGGCCGGCCGCGGCCGGCGGCCGCGCCCCGCCGGCTCCCGAGGGGCCGTCAGCTCCAGGGCGTGAAGCGGCTCCAGCGGCCGTCGGTGCCCCGCTCCAGCTTCTCCAGGCCGACCACCGCGTTGCGGTTGAGCCGGCCGTAGATGTGCGGGAAGAGCACGTCGGGTGCGGCCCCGGGCGGGCGGTCGCCGCTCGGGGCCTCCCAACGGACCATCGGGTCCACCAGGTCCTCCTCGATCAGCAGCGCCATCAGCGGGTCCGGCGTCTTGGCGAAGAAGAGGTTCGCCACGGCGAGGGCGGTGGGCTCGTCCGGGGAGCAGTGGATGAACCCGTCCGTCAGCAGGGAGGTGGCGCTGTACGGCCGGCCGGGGTCGCGGAGCCAGTCGTCCAGGGGCGCGAGGTGCAGGATCATAGGTCTGTTGTACCTCTACAGGCCCGTGACTTTGGTGGAGGCCATGAGGTCGTAGACCAGAGTGACGGTCCGTCGGCCGTTCGGCGGCAGCGGCAGCTCCCAGCGGACCACGCCCTCCGCGTCCACCGCGTCCGGGCGCGGATCGCAGGCGGCCTCGCGCAGCCGCACCTCGACCGCGGACACCTCGGAGACCGGGATCCGCTCGCGCACCGTGACGGACTGTTCGCCCTGCTCCCCGGGCGGGGAGAGCCGGGAGACGTGCACCCGGACGGTCCGGGTCAGCACCGAGCGCTGCCCCAGGCCCGGCAGGCCGGTGCTGGAGCGCTCCTCCTCGACCTCGCGGAGCAGCCGGTAGTCGTCGGCGCCGGGGAAGGACAGCTCGGCGGCCGCGCCGGCCGCGGTGAACCGCAGCTCGCCGCGGCCGACGAAGCCGCTGCCGCGGACCAGCTCCACCGGCCCCGCGAGCAGCGGGTGGCCGGCCGGATTGCGGAACCCCACCACCTCGCTCACCAGCGGGGAGAGCTCCGGGGCCGCGGTGCGCTCGGCGGTGGCCGGGACCTGGAACGCGCCCAGCGGGATCCGGTGGGCGCGCCCGTCGGCGGGCACTGTCGCCGGGGCGGACGCGGTGATCACCCGGGCCTCGCCGCCGTCGTCCACCCCGGGCAGCTCGCCGGCCGGTCGGGCGGGCGCGTCCGGGCCGAGGTCGGCGATCTCCTCCTCGCGCAGCTCCACCTCGACGGTGCGGCGCTCGGCGGTGGAGAGCTCACGCAGCGTCAGGCGGTCCTCGTGCAGCGGGGGCGGCTCGGTGGCCAGCGCGGAGCGGGCGGTGGACAGGGTGAGCCGCACGTCCGACCAGTCCTCGCCGGTGGCCTGCCAGACCACCGCGTCCGACTCCAGCCGCAGCTCGCCGTCGGCGTGCACGGCCCGGTAGGCGGGGCGCCAGAGCGCACAGGGCGTCAGGTGGCGGACCGTCAGCGCGCAGGTCAGCGCCCGCTCGGCGTGCACGGTGAGCTCCAGGTGGGCGAGCAGCTCGGGGTCGACCTGCTCCGCCTCCTCCAGCGCGGCGGCGGCCTCCCGCTCCTGCACGGCCAGCTCGGCCAGTTCGACGTCCAGGGCGCGCGACCGCTCCGCGTGGACGTCCTGCTCGGCCGCGACCCGGTCCAGCTCGGCGTGCCAGCGGTCCGGCTCGGCCTCGCCGAAGCCGGCGCCCTCGGCGACCTCGCGCAGCAGGTCGGCGGTGAGCTGGTCGAGCACCGCCAGCCGCGCGGTGAGCCGCTGCTGTTCGGCCTCGCCGGTGCGCCGGGCGGCGGCCAGCTCGTGCAGGCGGTGGCGCAGCTCGGAGTCGGCGGGGCCGGGGGCGGCCGGCGCGGGCGGGGCCCAGACCCGGGTGAGCCGGGCGTCCAGCACCCGGGCGGCGGGGTCGGCGCACTCGGCGCGCAGGGTGTGGTCGACCGCGAGCGGGGTGAGCGGGCCCAGCCGCAGGCGGTTGGTGCCGGGGGTGAGGGTGACGGTGGCGGTGCGTTCCAGGTGGGCGCGGTCCTCCAGGCAGACGGCGGTGGTGACCGGGAGCGGCGTCGGCTCGGCGGTCTTCACCGGCTCGGCGGACGGGGACGGGGCGGGCGGGGTGGGCTCGGCCATCGTGGGTCAGCTGCTCCTTCGGTTGCCGCCGGTCAGGGCCTGGGAGGCCGGGAAACGGATCTCGTAGCCGCCGCTGAGCGCGGCCCGGCCGCCGGCCGGCAGCTCGGTCCGCCAGCGCCTGGTGCCGGCCGGCTCCTCGGGCGTGGGGGTGTCGGGCGCCGACCAGGCCGGTGTGCCCGGCTGCTCCTCGATCCGGATGTCGCGCTCGCCGGTCACCGGGATCCGCTCGCGGACCTCGACCGTCACCGGGTACGGCAGGCGGTTGGCCAGCTCCACGTGGATCCGCTCGGTGACCACGGTGGTGGAGGAGCGCAGGCCGGAGCTGGACTCCTGGGTCTCGGTCCGCCGGGTGGCCCGCACGCTCTCCGCCACGCCGAGGCCGATCCGGCGGGACGCGCCCGGGGCCAGGGTGGGCAGCGCGGTGCCGAGCAGGAAGGTGCCGTCCGCCGCGACCTCCAGCGGGCCGGCCAGCAGGGCGTGCGGGGAGTCGTTGGCCAGCCGCAGGGTGGCGTAGACGGCCGGGTCCACGGCCGGTACGCAGACGTACTCCGGGGTGAGCGCGACCGGCAGCTCGGTGAGCGTGACGGTGTGCCAGACGCCGTCGGCGGGCAGGTCGATCCGGGCCGGGGCGTCGTAGCGCTGGTCGAAGGAGCCGGCCGAGGCCCGCGGCGAGAGGCGCGCGGCGGGCTGCGCGACCTCGTTGCGGCGGGGCTGCGGCTCGGCGGCGGTCGGGTGCAGGCGGCCGCGCTGGTCGAGGGGGGCGGTGGGGCCGGCCAGCACCAGGTCGGCGTAGTCGAGCAGGGCGGGGGTGGGCTCGGGCGGCCCGACCGGCTCCGGGGGCGGCGGGGGAGCGCTGGTGGCGGGGGCGCCCGCCAGGGCACCC
>NZ_JBHYKG010000414.1:0-6097 GCF_042741245.1 Kitasatospora sp. NPDC058965 | reverse complement strand
GGCAGGGTGCTGCGCCCGCCCCGGCCCCGGTGGTGCGACTGCCGCTGGGGGAACGCCGGCCGGCTAGGGCGCCGGGTGCGTCCGGTCCCAGTTCGGGGTCCGGCGGGCCCAGGGGTAGTCGCGGCGGTCCGAGTAGTCGTGGACGCCGTTCTTCAGACCGAACCAGGAGACCTGCCCGGTCCTGGGATTGATCATGATACGGACCTGGTCACCGGTGCCGTTGTCGTAGATCACCGAGTTCGCCCAGTAGCGGCGATCCGCTCCGCTGACGTTCCGTCCCTGGAAGAAGTCCCGGACGCGCTGGACGACCCCGTTGACCTCCTTGGGGGTGCGCCGCTGAGGGTAGCTCAGGTTCGGCACCACGTCGGCGACCAGGTCGTGCACCTCCTGCGGCACGCTGGCGTAGGCCGCCTGGTCGTCGTAGAACGCCTGGTTGTCCGCCCTCCGCTTCTGCATCTCGTCGCTGTGGGGGTTGTACTGCTCGTCCCCCGGGTGGTAAGTGCTGGTCGCCTTGCCCTCGACGCCGTCGTCGCACTCGTTGTGCACCAGGACCGGCGTGCGGCCCACCACCACGTAGTAGGTGTGCAGGTGCTGGACCGTCAGGTTGTACCGGTCGGCCTCGCCCGGCGTGACCGTGACGACCACGACCTGGACGACGGTGCCGTCCTCGGCCTGCAACCGGTCGCCCGCGGGCAGTTCCCCGGCCGGGACCCAGCCGTGCCGGGTGGCGTCCCAGAACGGGTGGTTGGCCGTGGTGCTGACGGTGCTGCGCGCCCCGTCCGGACCGGTGACGGTCAGGTCCACCAGGTCGGTGTCGTGGTGCACCAGCGCCGCGGTGACCGGCTGGCCGTCCTGCTGCTGACCGGTCGTCGGGTCGGCCGTGGCGACCTGGTCGCCGGGCTGCACCTGGTCGATCGGCTTGGTCGTCCCGTCGGCCAGCAACACCAGCGTGTCCGGGGCGAAACTGCAGGTCGGGTGCTTGCCGTCGTGGTCGTTGGTGTCGTGCGAGGAACCGCCCTCGGTGCCCGTGTGGGTCCCGGTACTGGGGGTGGACGGGGAGTCCGAGGTCGGGTCGCTGGTCGGGGTGGTGGCCGGCGGGGTGGTGGTCGGGTCCTGCTGCGGATCGGCGTTGCCGGTGTTGTGCCGGTCCATCCGCGGATCGTCGCGGTTGTCGAGCCCGTCGAAGGCGTGCGGGTCGAACGGCTGCGGCTTCGGCGGATCCTGGTGCGGCGCCTCCGGGGCCTTGCCCGGCTCCGGGTGCGGCTCGTCGTGGCCGTGGCTGGACGGCACGTGCGGGCTGCCCGGACCGCAGTCGCCCGCGATGAACCCGCAGACGTTGAGGAAGATCGACTCGCCCTGGTCGACGCAGTCGCCGGCGCCTTCGGTGCTGAGCTCGCAGCCGCCGAAGTCGAGCCCGGCGAGCACACCGCCCGCGAGCGTACCCAGCGCGTCCCAGAACCCGATGGGGCCGCCGGACGGCGGCCCGGGGGCCAGGTTCTGGCAGTTCCCGCAGTCCTGGCGCAGGCCGGACGGGTCGCTGCTGCTGACCGGGTTGTCCCCCGAGTAGGCGTAACCGCCCATCTGGTTCGGGTCGCCGGCCTCCAACAGCGGGTCGGCGCTGAGGAACCGGCCGATCGCCGGGTCGTACTGCCGGGCGCCTAGCAGGCTCAGCCCGGTGGTGGCGTCGGACGGCTGGCCGAGGTACCCGTGGTTGTCCGCCCAGCTGCCCGGCACGGTGCCGCGGGCGTTGCCGTACGGGTCGAACTGCCGCCGGGTGATCGTCAGGGTCTTGGCGTCCACCTGGAGCTGGGCCGTGCCCTGCGGGGTGGCCGGCTGGTAGCTGACGGTGCCGTTGCTGGAGCGGACCAGGACCGTGCCGTCCGGGCCGTGGTAGTACCGCTGGCCGGTGACCGCGCCGCCGGCCAGGGTGAGCTGCTCCGCGCCGCCGAACAGGTACAGGATCGCGCTGTTCGGGGTGCGCTGGATCAGCAGGCCGCCGTCGGCGTCGTACAGGTACCCGGTCGTCTGCGGGCTGTTGACCCCGACCGCGGTGGTGACGGCCTTGGTGCGGCCCTCCTCGTCGTAGGTGAAGGTCTGGCTGCCGGCGCCCACCCCCGTGGTGGCCCGGTCCTTGGTGTTGCCGGTCGCGTCGTAGTGCGGGGTGAGCGTGGTGGTGCCGGCCGGACCGGTGGTGCTGATGCTGCTGACCGTGTTCGGCTGGACGCCGTTGGTCGGGTAGCTCAGCGTCTGGACGGTGTTCTTGGCGGTGTTGCCGGTGAGGTCGTGCTGGACCTGCTGGGTGCGGTCACCGAGCAGGTTGTACTGCCAGCTGGTCCAGTACGGGGCCGGGCCGCCGAGCGTGGCCGGGGCCGGGTTCGTGCTGGTGCAGTGCGCCAGCTGACCCGCCGTCGGGCTGCTCAGGCCGGCCGTGTCGGTCCAGGCCTGGGTCAGCCGCTTCAGCCCGTCGTACTGGAAGCACTGGGTGTCGACCACCTGGTCGGCGCCGCCGGAGGACTGCAGCTCGCTGGTGCCGGTCAGGTCGCCGGCCTGGTCGTAGGCGTAGCTGAAGGCCGAGATCGGGTTGGTGGTCGCGGTCTGGAGGCTGACCCGGTTGGTGGCCAGCCGGCTGGTGGCGTCGTCGTAGGTCTGCGCCGTGCGCAGCTGCTTGCCGAGCACGCCGTAGGTGGACTGCAGGACCTGGCCCACCGGGCTGTAGGAGGCCAGGTCGAGGTACGGCGCGAAGTCCGAACCCATCGAGACCATGCCGCCGCCGAGGTTGTACCCGTAGCCCACGGTCTCGGGGAGCAGGCCGCCGTCGCCGTTGTAGGTGGTGCCCGAGAGCATGCCCACGTTCGGCGTGTAGCTGGAGCCGACGGTGTAACTGCCGGCCAGCTTGCCCTCGCCGGTCGGGATGGTGACCGTGGTGCCGGTGGGCTGGTTGGCGTTGTTGTAGCCGGTGACCGCCGTGGTGTACGCGCCGCCGTTGGCGTAGCGGG
This sequence comes from Kitasatospora sp. NPDC058965, assembly GCF_042741245.1. NCBI lineage: Bacteria > Bacillati > Actinomycetota > Actinomycetes > Kitasatosporales > Streptomycetaceae > Kitasatospora > Kitasatospora sp. NPDC058965. The sequence goes on along the minus strand of NZ_JBHYKG010000414.1, from coordinate 3,101 downwards.
TCGAGGCGGTCGGGTAGCCCTTGAGCAGGGTGTCGAAGCTCCAGCCGGCCAACTGCTTGCTGGAGTCGGTGGTGCTGGTCCCGCTGTACTCGCCGGTCCGGCGGCTCAGCGCGTCGTAGGTGTAGGAGAGCGTCTGGCCGCGGGCGTCGGTGGCACTGGCCACCCGGCCCAGGCTGTCGTAGCTGGTGCTGGCCTTCCCGCTGTCCGGGTCCGTCTCCGAGAGCAGTCGGCCCACCAGGTCGTAGGTGTAGCTCCAGGTGTTGCCGGCGTTGTCCTGCACCGTGGCCGGTCGGCCGCCCGGGGTGTAGCCGTAACTGGTCGTCACGTCGCCGACCCCGGCGCCGCCGTGCGAGACCTGACGGGTGGTCCGGCCGAGCGCGTCGGTGAAGACCGAGGTGGGCGTGCCGCCCTGCGGCGGGGTGCTGTCGGTCTCGTCGGCGCCCGGGTAGGACACCGTCGAGGTCCACAGCGGCGCGGCCTTGGCGTAGAGCGTCTGGCCGGTGCCGCGGCCGGAGCCGTCGTAGGTGGAGACGGTCTCCGACGGCAGCGTGTTCTCGGTCTCGACGAAGAGCGTGGAGCCCGGCGCCGTGGTGGTGTCCGAGAAGGCCGGCACGGTGCTGTGCAGCCAGCCGTGACTGTCGTAGTGCGCCGAGGAGATCAGCCGGCCGGCCGAGTTGTCGGCGGTGGTGGTCTGGCGCTGGCGCTGCTGCAGGAAGCCGTCGTAGAGGTCCACCGCGGTGCTGTACGAGTTGTCCTCGCGCAGCGTCTGGGTGGTCACGCTCGACGGGTTCGGGTTGCCCGCCCCGTTGACCGCGTAGCTGAACAGCTTGTCGGCGCTCTGGGTGGCCTTGTCGCGGCCGGGCAGCCAGCTCGCCGTCCGGCGGCCGAGCGCGTCGAAGGTGCTGTCCGACACCCGCTGGTTGACGTCCGAGGAGTGGACGATCAGGCCGCGGCCGGGGGCGAGCGTGTTGCTCGCGGTCCAGCCGAGCGGGTTGGTGGTCGACACCCCGGTGGGCAGCGTGCCGCTGGTCGGCGTGTAGCCGATGGTGGTGACCTGTCCGGCGGCGTCGGTGCTCCTGGTGACGCGGCCGTACTGGTCCAGCACCCGGGCGCTCTGGGTCTGGAAGACCGGGTGGCCGGCGGCGTCGTACGACTGCGCCGCCTGGGTGGCGGTCAGGTAGCCGTTGGTGCCGAGCTGCCCGAAGCTGCCGGGGTTGGTGACCGTGCCGTCGCCGTCGTAGAAGAACCGCCGGTCGCTGACCGTGGTGCTGCTGCCGGCCGCCGTGCTGCACGGCCCGGTGACCACCAGGGTCTCGTCCGGGTAGCTGAGCATCATCGGGTTGGACGCCGGCGGGTTGGCGTAGCTGGTGGTGGTGCAGGCCTCCTGGCTGGGGACGGTGACGTCACCCAGCGCGTCCACCTGCGAGAGCCGGGCCTGCGCGTCGTAGGTCGAGCTGCTCTGCGTGGTGCGCCAGGTCCGGCCGTCCGCCAGCAGCTGCTGCGAGCGGGTGGAGGTGGACCGGATCCGGTGGGCGGCCAGGTCCGGCAGGGTGGAGAGCGCCGGTGCCGGGGTCTTCGAGGTGGTCGCGGTGCGCGGGCTGGTCACCGTGGTGGTGAAGACCGGGGCCGAGACCAGGCTCTTGGCGATCACGCTGCCGCCGGCCTGGTTGTACTGGTCGACCTCCTGGACGGCACCGGCGAGCCAGTTGCTGTCGGTGGTCGCCTCGCCCAGGCTGTTGGCCAGGCTGACGGACCGTTGGGTGCCGTCGGCCTTGTAGTCGCCGTCCATGCCCTGGAAGTAGCTGGCGGTGCTCTGGGTGATCGGGTCCGGGGCGGAGCCGGTGGTGGTGGTGATGGTGCGGTAGCCGCGGAAGTCGTTCCAGGTGCGGTACTGGTCGTCCGTCAGGTCGCTGTCGTCCCGGTGCCAGGCGGCGCCACCCGAGTAGGTGTAGCTGGTGACCTTGGCGGGCGAGTTGGCCTTGGTGGCGTCGTTGTCCGAGATCTGGGCGACCAGGGTCTTCTGGAACCAGTCGTTGGTCGGCGTCACGGCGCCGGGCGTGTACCAGTAGACGTTGTAGCAGGCCATGGTGTCGGAGTCCGGGGACGCCGGCATGGTGTTGTTGACCCGCGAGCACTCGGGCGCCCGGTAGGTGACGGCGATGGACTCGCCGGTCTCCGTCTGCAGGCTGGAGATGCGCGGGTGGTAGAGCGGCGGGGCCGCCGGGGTGAGGCCGTCGACGCGGTTGTCCATCTCGACGCCGGTGAAGGTCACCGGGTCCAGGGTGAGGCTGCCGCCGGCGCCGGCCGTGGTGTCCTGGCCCGTGCGCTGGATCTGGGAGAGCCACATGACGGACTGGAGCGCACCGGCGTCCTTCGGGTCGACCGTCTTGCCGGTGACCGGGTCCATGGTGCCGCCGGCGTCCGAGAACAGGTGGGTCAGCGTGTAGCTGTCCACGTTCTGCCAGCCGGAGCCGGTCTTCACCGAGGTGGTGATGGTCTGCAGCCGGTAGCTGGTCCAGAAGGTCGGCGTGTCGACCTGGCAGACGTTGCTGCCGGTGCCCGAGGTGGCCATGCCGCTGGTGCAGTTGAGGTCGTACGGGGTGTCCGGCCAGTTCGGCGCGGTGGTGGTGTTGAGCGTGGCGCAGGTGGCCGCGTCCTTGGTGCAGCGCTGGGTGACGGCGAAGGCCACCTTGGCGGCCGGGTCGTGGCCCGCCTGCTCGTCGGCCAGCTTGTACCCGTAGGAGATCTGGGTCAGGTAGCCGCCGCGGGTGTACTGGGTCATGGTTCCGCCGGCGCCGGACTGCGCGACCTGGCCGTATCCCATGTTGTAGAAGTTGGACTCGGTCGCCCAGTCGTACCGCTGCAGGTTGCCCTGCGGGTCGACGACGAAGTCCAGGTTGAAGCGGTAACCCATGTTCGCGCAGAAGGAGTTGTTGCCCTTGGCGCTGTCGTAGCAGGGGTCGCCCGACTTCGGGGTGTAGACCGGCTCGCCCCAGGCGGAGTTGGTGGCGGGGTCGGAGGTGCTGCCCGGGGAGTGGTTCAGGCCCAGGTAGTACTGGGTCCCGTCGGTCGTGGTGACCTTGAAGTACTCACCGTTCCAC
>NZ_JBHYKG010000413.1:0-6145 GCF_042741245.1 Kitasatospora sp. NPDC058965 | reverse complement strand
GCCGCGTCGCGACCCCCGCCGTCCCGGTCCGGCCTCAGCCCGGGAACACCTGGAGTTCGGAGAGCTGTCCGGCCGGCCAGCCGGTGTTGGCGGTGAAGGTCAGCTTCAGGAACCGGACGGACGCGGCGGTGAACGAGGCACTGGCCGTGTTACCGGTCGCGGGGTTGAAGGTGTAGCCCTGCGCGGGCACCAGGGTGGTGTAGGTGGTGCCGTCGGTGCTGCCCTGGAGCAGGATCGACTGCGTGCGGGTGCCCCAGGCCGTGGCGGGCGGCAGGTCCATCACGACCCTGCCGATGGTCGCCGGGGCACCGAGGTCGACCTGGAACCACTGCGGGAAGGCGTTGTCGGTGCTCTCCCAGTAGGTGCTGGTGTTGCCGTCCACGGCGTTGGCCGGGACGAAGGACTGCGTCGAGCCGCCGGCCGTCGCCGGTTGCCCCAGGGCCAGGTTGGTCGTGGGGGTGACGCCCCGACCCGACAGGCCGACCGTCAGCGGACTGCCGGGAGCACCGGAGGCGATCGACAGGGTCCCGGTCAGATTGCCCCCGCCGGTGGGGGCGAACACCACCCGGACCGTGCACGACCCGCCCGCGGCGATGAAGCCGCCGCACGTGTTGGTCTGGGTGAAGGGGCCACTGGCGGTGATCGAGGAGACCGTCGCCGCGGTGCTGCCGGGATTGGTGACGGTCACCGTCTGCGGGGCGCCGGTCGACCCGGAGTTGACGTTGCCGAACGCCAGGGCGGACGGGGACGCCTTCAACGCTCCCGGCTGCGCCGGGTCGGGGAAGACCGTCAGTGCCGGATTGGTGCTCCAACCGGAGTTGCCACTGCCGAGGTTGAACGCGTACGCCCCGGCAACCCGACCCGGATAGCTGTAGTTGTAGGCACCGTCGACGCCGATGCCGCCGGCGGTCAGGCCGCTGACGCTCGTCGCACCGACCGTCTCGGCCTGCATCACGGTCGTGCCCGCGTTCTGGACCTGGACGTTGCTGATGCCGACGCCGTTGACCGCGTCCCCCTTCCCGTTGCCGCCGACGAACTGGAAGGCGCTGTAGGGGCTGTCGAGGATCGCGCCACCGCTGTAGTTCACGGTGACGTTCGTGAACGCGGAGTCGTAGGCGTCGAACTGCACCGCACTCATCGGATGAGCCCAGTTCGGGTTGTACGCGCCCGCGCGGATCAGGTAGTTGCCGGAGACCGTGAGGGTCCCGGACAGCGGAGTGAACGGTTGCAGGAACGCCTCGTTGGAGATCGTCAGACCGCTGCCGAGGGCATTGGTGTCGGCGATGACGTTGTCGGAGATCGTGTGGTTCGAGCCGCCGTAGTCGGCGATGCCGTTGGCGAGCGTCGGTTGGACGATCGTGTTGTTGCTGAAGGTGATGTTCGAGTCGGTGGCCGGGTACGACCAGATCGCCAGGCCGTCGTCCCCGGTGTTGCGCAGGAAGTTGTTCTTCACGGTGCAGCCGGAGGCGTGCCCGTTGAAGTTCAGGCCGTCCGCGTCGGTGGACTCCACCACGGTGTTCTCCACCGTGCAGCCGCTGTTGCCGTACTGCAGCCAGAAGCCGACGTTGGTGTCCTGGATCCACAGGCCGTCGACGGTCCAGTTGCTGCCCAGCGAGCCGTCGATGGCGTTGGCGCTGCTGTCGTCGTGGCGGCCGACCGTGGAGCCGAGGATCGCGAAGCCGGAGAGGTTCACCGGGCCGGACACCGCCGACGAGTTGTGGATGAACATGTTCGTCCGGAGCTGCGAGTACCAGCTGCCGGCGCCGACGATCGTCGCCTTGGCCACCTGGAGCGCGGAGCCGACGAGGTAGGTGCCCGGCGGGATCCACACCGAGGTGTTCGCGGAGTTCGCCGCGCTGATCGCGGCGTTGAACGCACTGCTCGAGTCCTTGGCCCCCGTGGGGTCGGCGCCCTTGCTCACCACCGACACCGACCCCGTCGGCTGCGCGGCGGCTGCGGGGACGTCGTAGAAGTCCGCGACGTCGAGGGTGTAGGGCAGCGCGGTGTCGGCAGCGTCGACCTGGAACCGCACCGTGCTGCCGGCCGCGAGCGTCTGACCCAGCATCATGCGCGCGTCGTCGTAGAACTTGTGCGTCTTGCTGCCCGTGATGGCGCCGGTGCTGATGTAGCTGTAGGCCGAGGTGAGCGACAGCTCCCGGGGCAGCTTGCTGCCGTTGACGTACACCGACAGCGTGCCGGACGCCCCCTGGGCGAGCGCGTAGTGCAGGTCGAGGGCGTCGGCCGGCTTGGTGAGCGTGAACTGCACGTACTGGTTCTGGGCGGTGAGCTGCACGGCCTCGCGCCCCGACGCCTCCGTGGCGAGGGCGCCCTGGGTGAAGTCCGGCCCGATGGTCCTGCCGTTCGTGGCGGCGGCCTCCGCCTCGTACTCGGTGAACGGCATGCTGACGCCGGTGCCGCTCGGTACGTCGAACGGCGAGTGGGCCCAGTAGGGCGGTGTGCCGGGGCCGTTCATCGCGTGCGCCGCGGTGCCGCCGAGCAGCACCGGCAGGCCGGCCAGGGCGGTGACGACGGTGGCGACGAGGGCTGCGACGCGCCGGGGACGGCGGCGCGGGGCTGCGCGGAAGCGTACTCGCTGGACGGTCATGCGTCCTCCGGAGGCTCTGGGTGGATGTGCCGTGCGGGACGGGATCGCCGGTGCCTTGCGAGGTGCGGGTGGTGCCGTGGCGGCGGCCGCCGGGTGTGCGACCGCCGCCTGCCGTCAGGCGCGTTCAGCAGTGGATCAGGGGGTGGCGGTCGGGTACGGCGGGTACACCGGCGCCGGCCACGGACCGCACTGGGTCGGGGTGATTCCCGAGTTGCCGCCCAGGTCCGTCAGGACGAAGTGCCCGCCGTCGCAGCTGTAGCTCGGTGCCTTGCCCTGGTTCGCCTGGGCCACGCCGGTCGCGGTCACGTTCTTCGCCGTCACCGAGGCGCCGGTCTGGTCCTGGAGGGCGAAGGTGCCGGTCCCGGCAATCGTCACCGTGTCGAGGTGGACGCCGTTGACCGTGCCCTGGATCCACTGGATCGCCTCGTACGGGCTCTGCTCGATCAGGGCGTTGGTGACGTTGAGGGGCCCGGCGATGGTCGCTTGCTGGGCGTCGAACCACAGGGACCCGACACCGAACTTCCAGTTCGGGTCGAGGTCGCCGTCCCGGATCATGGTGTTGTTCGAGATCGTGTAGAGGCCGACCGGCGTCGACTTGAAGCGCTGTCCGATGTGCAGGCCGCCGCCCTGGGAGATCCCGCTGTCCACCACCAGGTTGCCGCTGATCGTGTTGTGGTCGCCGCCGTAGCCGGCGATGCCGTTCGCCAGTTGCTGCAGCTGCACGGTGTTGTTCGAGATCGTGTCCTGGGAGTCCGCACCGATCGCGGCGTCCGCCCACAGGGCGATGCCGTCGTCGCCGGTGTTGCGGACGTTGCTGTTGGTGATCGTCGAGCCGGTGACTCCACCGTGCAGGTTGATGCCGTCGGCCGTGGTGTCGCGGATCCGCATGCCGCCGAAGGTCAGGCTGGTCATCGGACCGTCCATCCAGGCCCCGACCTTCAGGTGCTCGATCCAGAGGTTCGAGACGGTCGAGTTGCTCATCGCGCCGCCGATGCCGTTGACCTGGCAGTTGTCGCAGCGCTGCTGGACGTTGCCGGTGATGGCGAAGTTCGACAGGTGGACGTGCTGGCTCGGGTTCGGCGTCGTGTTGCCGTAGAAGCCGGGCGCGGTTCCGGCGACCGTCGAGTACCACATGCCGGCGCCGGTGACGGTCACGTTGTTCACGCCGATGTGGCCGGGGATGTCGAAGGTGCCCGGCGGGATCCACACCGTGCCGCCGGGGCCGGCCGCGGCGATCGCGGCGTTGAACGCGCTCGTCGCGTCCGCGGCACCGGTCGGGTCGGCCCCCTTGCTGGTGACCGAGACCGAGCCGGCCGGCTGGGCGGCCGGTGCGGCCACCTGCTCGAAGTCGGCCAGGTCGATCGTGTAGGAGGCGGCGGTGTCCTCCGGATCGACCTTCAGCGTGAAGGTGGTGCCGGCCGGATAGGTCGTGCCGAACAGCCGGTGGGCCTCGTCGTAGAAGTGGTGCGGGTTGCCGCTGCTCGGGGTGTTGGTGAACGGGTAGGTGCCGTAGTACCAGCTGTAGGCGTTGGTGAGCGTGAAGTCGCTCTGCTTGGCCCCGTTGACGTACAGCGACAGCGGTGCGGTGTAGACCGCGCCGCCGGCCGAGTCCGGGATGCTGTAGCGGAAGTCGATCGAGTTCGTTGCCACCGGCGTGGTGAACGTGACGAACTTGCCGGTGCCCTGCAGGGTCACCGCCTTGCGCCCGGAGGCTTCGTCGGCCAGCTGGCCCTGGGTGAAGCTGGGGCCGATGACGGTGCCGTTCGTCGGCTCCCGCTCCGCCTCGACCTCGGTGTAGGGCAGGGTGGCACCGGCGCCGCCGGTGGCGGCCGCCGGGCTCGTCGGGGCGGTGGTCGCGCCCGCAGTCGTGGTGGTGGCGAGGGGCATCACGGTGCTGATCAGCGCGGCGCCGCAGAATAATGCGATCCGCCGAAGATTTCGATCCGCCTTGGACATCTGAGAACTCCTGATTGCGCACCCCGGAGTTGGGCACTCCGTGGCGTCGCCGATGGGTGGGGGTGTCGAGTTCCCTAGAGTTCTAGCGCACCCGCTCGGCCGTGTCGATAGCCGATGGAATCCCTCCGAGTAGGATCATGGCTGGGGTACCGCGGGAATCGAGTTCCCATTCATTGGCGCCGACGGCTCGGGGCGACGCGCCAGCGAATGCCGATCACTCCCGACTCAACGCCCAGGATCTCACATAGGCCCTGGTCAGAAGGCCTCGATCGCCACGCGGCCAGTGGCGGAATCGGAACTGCAGCACCACATTCGGCGGCGACTGGGAAGTGACGCAGAAGGCGCCCGGAAAAGATCGCCCGGGCACCTCTGTACAACAACTTATTTGACGCAGAACCCCGCATCAATCGCCGATTGTGTGCTCAGCTCGGACTGCCGCACCAGCGGTCCATCGCAGACCGCCCAACAGGTGCCGGCGGAAGACCGGGTCGGCATAAGCCACCTCGGCGTGGCCCAGCGCCGTGTAGAAGGAACGGCCGTTCCCGGACGTCCTCCACCACACCAGGGGGTGGTCGGCACCCATTCCGCCTCCCTCGTAGCCGCTTTCGTCCACGGTGGCGAGGACGTGCACGCCAGGGCGGGGGTTGGCCCGGAAGTCGTACCACTCGTCGTGCCACTCCCACCGGGCGGGCAGGTGTGCCGTGGCCGGATGGGTGCGGTCCTCCACCACCACGGTGCCCGGCTGGAAATCCGGGTGCCCGGCGAAACGAGCGCCGAGGAGGTCGCCGTAGTAGGGCCAGTCGTACTCGGTGCACGCGGCGGAGTGGACGCCCATGAAGCCGCCGCCGGCAGAAACCCAGCGGCGCAGCGCCGCCTTCCCGTCCGGAGCGAGGACCTCACCGCTGGTGGAGAGGAAGACCACCGCACTGCGCCCGGCCAGGGAGGCGTCGGTGAAGACCGAGGGGTCTTCGGACGCTTCCAGCGTGAAGCCTTGCTCCTGGCCCAGCTCACGCAGGGCAGTGATCGCGGCGGGGATGGAGTCGTGGCGGTATCCCGTGGTGCGGGTGAAGACGAGGACGTCCGACAGACTGCGGGCTTGGGGCATCAAGCGCTCCGGATTCTGTTGCAGGTCAGAACGGATGTTGTCGGCCGGCGTGCTGCCCGGGCAGGACGACGCCCGGATCGCAGGGGTGATCGTCCTTGCCGCCGGCGGGTGCGCCCGACAGGTTACTGACCCTGCGCCACCTCCTCCAGCGCGTCCCTGCCCACGCCGTCGCGGAGTTCCTCCGCGCGGCAGCCGCCCGGGTCGTGGAACCGCCCGAGCGAGGCCGGTCCGCCGGCCACCGGCTCGCGCGCTGGCCTGCCCGACCCGTTTCCGGCCCCGGATCGACACCGCGACACGTGCTGGGTCCCACGGACGTCGTCCGCGGGACCCAGCACAAGCGGAAGGACCTTGGTTCTACCGGAAGGCTGACAGACCGTTGGGCGTGCCGAGGCCGGTGGGGCCGTCGTACCCGGCGACGGCGGTGCACAGGTAGTCCCCGCCGCAGGACCCGTTCCTTCCTCCTGCCACGTCGTTCTGGG
>NZ_JBHYKG010000412.1:0-6215 GCF_042741245.1 Kitasatospora sp. NPDC058965 | reverse complement strand
CAGGTGTACGGGTCGGCAGGAAAGGGCGCCGTGGGCGCCGGAGTTGTCCTCGGTGGCGGTGAACTCGCCTACACCGGCGGCTTCGGCGTGCCCGGCATCGTCGTGACCGTGCTGGCCGTCGCCCTGCTGCTCGGCGGCGCGCTGATGATGCGGTACAGCCGCATCAGCCGCGCCCGGGGCTGACCCCACCAGGCACCGGCCCGGCCGCCCCCCGGCGACCGGGCCGGCACCGTCCGTCCGGGCCCGGCTGCACCCCGGGCCCCGCAGCCGGGCCGGCACCGTCCGTCCGGGCCCGGCTGCACCCCGGGCCCCGCAGCACCCCCGCGCACGCACCCCGCGCGGCCCGCGCACCACCGTCCCGACGGCCCGTCGTCCTCCCCCGACCCAGGAGACCCGCACCAGTGAGCCCCAGCACGCCGTCCGGACCGTTGGGCCTGCTGTCCGACCTCAGCATGGTGCTGAGCCTCCTCTTCCCGCTCTACCTGCTCGGGCTGATCCTCCCGCTGGTGCTCCGCCGCAAGCGCCGGGCCGGCCGGGCCACCGACTACCAGTGGCACCTGTTCGTCCCGTGCCGGGACGAGGAGGCCGTCATCGGCGACACCATCACCTACCTGCGCTCGTCCTGCCCGGAGGCGCACATCTGGGTGATCGACGACGACTCCGAGGACCGCACCGGCGACATCGTCCGCCTCGCGGCGATGCACGACCCGGCGGTCCACCTGGTCCAGCGCCGCCGCCCCAACGCCCGGCTCGGCAAGGGCGAGGCGCTCAACGCGGCCTACGACGTGCTCAGCTCGGCGCTGCCGCCACAGCTCGACCGCCACCGGGTCGTCGTGGGCGTCTTCGACGCGGACGGGCGGCCGGCGCCGGGCTGCCTGGACCACGTCGCGGCCCGCCGCTTCCTGGGCCGCCCGGAGATCGGCGGCGTGCAGATCGAGGTGCGGATGATGAACCGCGACGACGCCCGGCCCGCCACCGACGGCGGCGCGCTGCGCAACCTGTACAGCCGGCTGCTGATCCGGATGCAGGACCTGGAGTTCCGGGCCCCGGTCGCCGCGCTGCAGCACGCCCGCAAGGCCTCCCGCTCGGTCTGCCTGGGCGGCAACGGCCAGTTCGTCCGGCTGTCCGCGCTGGACGACCTGAACGCCGAGCGCGGCCGGCCCTGGACCGGGCGGCTGCTGGAGGACTTCGAGCTCGGCATCCACCTGATGCTGGTCGGCTGGATCAACTCCTTCTGCGCCGACACCTACGTCGAGCAGGAGGCGCTGTTCGACACCAAGCGCTTCCTCACCCAGCGCACCCGCTGGGCGCAGGGTGTCATGCAGTGCTTCGGCTACATCCCCGCCATCTGGCGCAGCAACCGGATCCCCAACACCGGCTTCCTGGAGCTGACCTTCTTCCTCAGCCAGCCCTGGCTGCAGCTGCTCGGCGCGCTGCTCTACCCGATCCCGCTGGTGGCGCTGCTGCTCTCCTACCAGCGCCACCCCGAGGCGGTCACCGACTACCTCACCGGCGGCGGCTGGCGCGGCCTGGTGCTGTACGGCGTGATGGCGGTCGGCCAGTTCGTCGTCTGGGGCCCGCTGTACCGCCGCAAGTGCGAGCCCGGCACCGGATTCTGGCGCGCGGTCGGCTGGGGCCTGGTCTACCCGGTCTACCTGATGTCGCTGTACGTGGTCTCCTGGCGCGCCGTCGGCCGGATGCTGCTCGGCCGCAACGGCTGGGCCAAGACCCGCCGCAACGCCGAGACCGCGGCCGGCCCGGTCGCCAAGGAGGCGTGACCGGCGGTCGGCGGGGGCCGTCCCGGCAGCGGGCACGGCGGTGTGGTCGCCGTGCCCGCCGACTGCGCCCGGCGGCGCGTCAGTGCAGCGCGAACTTCTGCGCCGCAGTGCCGTTGCAGGTCCAGATCTGCAGCCTGGTCCCGTTCGCCGTGTTGCCGCTCGGGTCGTCCAGGCACAGGCCCGACTGCGGGTTCAGCAGCGAACCGTCCGACTGCTGCACCCACTTCTGACCGCCCACCCCGTTGCAGTCCCACAACTCCACCGGGGTGCCGGTCGCCGTCCCGTTGCCGTTGATGTCCAGGCACCGGCCCAGCGTCGTCAGCGAGGTGTCACCGTTGTGGAACCAGTGCTGGTCGACCGAGTAGGACTGGCAGGACCAGAGGTTGACGGCGGTGCCGTTGCCGCCGTTGTCGTCGCCGAGGACGTCGACGCACTGGCCACCGGGGGCGGCCACGGGGGCGCCGCCGTTGACCGCGAACTTCTGGGCGGAGCTGCCGTTGCAGGTCCAGATCTGCAGCCTGGTCCCGTTCGCCGTGTTGCCGCTCGGGTCGTCCAGGCACAGGCCCGACTGCGGGTTCAGCAGCGAACCGTCCGACTGCTGCACCCACTTCTGACCGCCCACCCCGTTGCAGTCCCACAGCTCCACCGGGGTGCCGGTCGCCGTCCCGTTGCCGTTGATGTCCAGGCACCGGGCCAGGGTGGACAGCGAACCGTCGAGGTTGTGGGTCCAGTGCTGGTCCTCCGCGTAGGACTGGCAGTTCCACAGCTGCACCCCGGTGCCGTTCACCCCGGTGTCGTCGGCGGCGACGTCGACGCACTGGCCGCCGGGGCCGCCGATGGTGCCCTGCGGCCCGTTGGGGACGTCGGTCCGGCCCGCGTAACCGACCGAGACGACGTTCGCCTGGACGGCGTTCTCGGTGGCGTCGCTCGGGAAGCCGGCCACCATGACGCCTTCGAAGAAGGTACCCATGTTCCAGTTGCTGTTGTCGCCGCCGGTGCCCAGGATGATGCCGCCCTCCTGGTGCATCGGCTGGTATCCGCCGCGGTTGGGCAGCGCGCCGTTCCACCAGGTGCTCAGGCCGCCGGACTGCGAGTTGCCGCCCTTGAGCGCGTAGCTGGTCTGGCCGTTGTCCTTCAGCACCGCCGTCACGTAGCTGCTGCTGTTGCCCGCGTTGGCGGTGTTGGAGCCGTTGGCGCCCTGGAACATGCCGTTCTCCATGTCGGCCTCCACCCACGGGCCCGCGCCGGTGCAGGGCGCGAAGAAGCAGGTGGTGGCGATCGAGACGGCGTCCATGTGGCCGTTGCCGGTGTCCGCGGGCGTCGACTCGGCGTTGCCGTAGTCGAAGCAGCAGGCGGCGCCGACGTGGGTGCCGCTGGCCACCATGTAGGCGCCCTCGGCCTGGCCGTTGACGGCGACGCCGGAGGCCGCGCCGGTGTACCGGTACCCCACGCCGGGCGAGATCCAGACGCCGTAGACCTTGTGGCCGCCCGCGGTGACCGCGATCTCGCTCGCGTCCGCGCCGCGGTCGGCGCCCATGCCGGAGGTGCCGGCCGGGCCGGGCGTGAGGTCGTTGTGGCGGCCCGACTGGTCGTAGATCCGGGTGATCCGGCAGCTGCTGCCGGCGCAGAAGCCGTCCTGGGCGCCGGCGTTGGCGTAGCCGCCGGGCGCCAGCAGGCCGATGTCGGCGGTGGCGCCGTCTGACACCCGGGTCACCTGGTAGAGCGGGCCGTTGTAGGAGGAGAGCAGGGCGCGCACGGTGCTGTGGGCGGCGACGCAGGGGGTGCCGCCCGCGGCGTACAGGTCGCAGGGCAGCGAGCCGGCCGCGTGCCCGACGGCGGGCAGGCCGATCAGCGCCGCGACGACGAGCGCGAGCGCGGCCACGACGGACCGCAGCAGCGCGACCGGACGCCGGAGTGCGCCGGCCGCAGTGCGGGTGGTGCCTGGACTGGACATGGTGGCTCCTGGGGTGGGGTGGAGCGGGCGGGGGCGGTGCAGGAAGGGGGGTGCGGTGCACGAAGGGGGTGCGGTGCGGTTCCTGGAGCGCTCGGCCCGCCCGCGGCGGGGCCCGCGCTCCCCCGCGCCGCGGCGGGTTGCCCGCGTCCTGACGGCGGATCACGGCCGACCTTGTATTCTCACGTTGTAGTCGCGGTGCAGGCGCCGGCCCCGCTCCCTCGCGCACGGCCGGCTGGAGGAGGGGGTGCGCGCATGTCCGTGCCGACCGACGGTTCGACGGCCCCGCGGTTGAAGGACGTCGCCGAGCTGGCGCAGGTGTCCGTCAAGACCGTGTCCAACGTGGTCAACGGGACCGTGCCGGTGGCCGAGGCCACCCGGGAACGGGTCCAGCGGGCCATCGACGTACTGGGCTACCAGCCGAACCTGACGGCCCGCCGGCTGCGCACCGGCCGCAGCGGGGTGATCGCGCTGGCCTTCCCCGAGCTGCCCTCGCCGTACTTCGCGGAGCTGGCCGTGGAGGTCATCGCGGCGGCCCGGCGGGTCGGCATCACGGTCCTGATGGACGACACCGGCGGCGACCCGGCCGCCGAGCTGCGGATCGCCTCCGGCCTGGGCGACCCGATGATCGACGGGGTGATCCTCAGCCCGCTCGGCCTGGACCAGGCCACCCTGCTCTCCCGGTCCCGGGAGATCCCGCTGGTGCTGCTGGGCGAGGCGGACCTGGGCCCGGTCGCGGACCGGGTGCACATCGACAACGTCGCGGGCGCCCGCGAGGTCACCCGGCACCTGCTCGACGAGGGGTACCGGCGGATCGCGGCGATCGGCTGGCAGGACCCCGCCCCGCGCGCCACCGCCGAGCAGCGGCTGGCCGGCTACCGGCAGGCCCTGGCGGGCGCCGGCCTGACGGTCGACCAGGCCCTGCTGCCGCCGGTGCGCGCCTACTTCCGCCCGGACGGCGCCTCGGCGATGCGCCGGCTGCTCAAGCTGCCGCAGCGGCCCGACGCGGTGTTCTGCTTCAACGACCTGCTGGCGCTGGGGGCGCTGCGGGCCGCGCACGAGGCCGGGCTGCGGGTGCCGGACGACATCGCGATCGTCGGCTTCGACGACGTCGAGGAGGCCGAGTACGCGATCCCGTCGCTGACCACCGTCGCGCCGGACAAGCGGCACATCGCGGAGCTGGCGGTGCGCTGCCTGGTCGAGCGGATCGAGCACCGCTACGACGGGCCGAGCCGGCTGATCACCCCGGGGTTCCGGGTGGTGGTGCGCGAGAGCAGCACCTCCTCGCGCTGACGCGCCGTCACCGGACGGGCGGCGCGGGCGGGGCCCGCCGGTCACCGCGACCCCGCCCCGGGTCCGGGTGCCGCCGCCCGCAGGTGCGGGAAGCGGAACTCGGTGGTGCTGCGCCGCTCGGTGCCCGGGCGCACCACCGGGTCCGGGTAGTCGGGCCGGTTGGGCGCGTCGGGGAACTGCTGGGCCTCCAGGCAGATCGCGCCGTGCCGCAGGTACCGGGTGCCGTCCGGTCCGCGCAGCGACCCGTCCAGCGCGTTGCCGGTGTACACCTGCAGGCCGGGCTCGGTGGTCCACAGCTCCAGCCGCCGGCCGCTGCGCGGGTCGTGCAGGCGCGCGGCGCGCCGCAGCGGATCGCCGGCCGGCGGCGGGGCGAGGACGTAGCAGTGGTCGTAGCCGCCGGCGGCGAGCAGTTGGGGGTGGTCCGCGCCGATCCGCTCGCCGATCGGGCGCGGCCGGCGGAAGTCGAAGGGGGTGCCGGCGGTGGCGGCGGCGGGGCCGAGCGGGATGGCGGTGGTGTCCACCGGCAGGTAGGCGTCGGCGTCGACGGCGAGCAGGTGGCCGAGCACCGGGCCGCCGGCGGGGCCGGCGAGGTTGAAGTAGGCGTGGTGGGTGAGGCTCACCGGGGTGGCCCGGCGGGCGCGGGCGGTCAGCTCCAGGCGCAGCGTGCCGTGCCGGTCGAGGGTGTAGACGGCGGTGACGTCGAGGGTGCCGGGGAATCCCATGTCGCCGTGCGGGCTGCGCAGGTCCAGGCGGAGCGCGGCGGCGTCCGGGGACAGCTGCGGGGTGGCCCGCCAGCGGCGCCGGTCGAAGCCCTCGGTGCCGCCGTGCAGGGCGTGCCCGCGGTCGTTCACCGGGACCTGGTGGGGGTGGCCGTCGAGGGCGAAGCGGCCGTGCGCGATCCGGTTGGCGTAGCGGCCGATCAGGGCGCCCAGGTAGGCGGTGTCGGCGAGGTAGTCGTCGAGGGTGTCCAGGCCCAGCACCACGGTGTCGGGCCGGCCGGCCGCGTCGGGGACGTCCAGCCGGTGCAGGATGCCGCCGTAGTCGAGGACCTCGGCGCGCACCCCGGTGCCGGAGTCGAGCGTCCAGCGGGTGACGGGGGCGCCGCCGGGCAGGGTGCCGTAGGCGGCCCGGGTCACGGCGGGCGGCGGCCCGGCGGCCCGCACCGCCCGGGCCCGGGGCGGCGGGGCCTGCAC
>NZ_JBHYKG010000411.1:0-6265 GCF_042741245.1 Kitasatospora sp. NPDC058965 | reverse complement strand
CGCTGCGTCGCGCTCGCCCTGCCCCGCACCACCGACCTGGTGGTCGCCCAACTCGCCGTCTGGAAGGCCGGCGCCGCCTACCTCCCGCTCGACCCCGCCGCCCCCGCCGCCCGCACCGCGCACATGCTGCGCGACGCCGACCCCGTCCTCGCCCTCGCGACCGGCGGCCACGCGCTCACCGGCCTGCCCGTGCTGGAGCTGGACGGGTCCGAGCCGGACCACGAGGACACCGACCTCGGCCTGCGCCCCGACCCCCGCCACCCCGCCTACGTCATCTACACCTCCGGCTCCACCGGCCTGCCCAAGGGCGTGGTGATCGAGCACCGGAGCCTGGCCGAGCTCTGCGCCGCCAACCGCTGCATGATCATGGACCGGTACTTCGCGACCGGCCCGGTCGCCGCCGCGCTGACCGCCGGCGTGACCTTCGACTCCTGGCTGGACGCCTTCAGCTTCCTGATCGCCGGTCACCAGGTGCACCTGATCGACCAGGAGACCCGGCTCGACCCGCGCGCCCTGGTGCGCCACGTCGTCGACCACCGGATCGACTTCCTGGACCTGACCCCGTCCTTCGCCGGCGTGCTGATCGAGGCCGGCCTGCTGGACGACCCCCGGCACGCCCCGGCCGTCGTCTCGGTCGGCGGCGAGGCGGTGCCGGCCGAGCTGTGGCAGCGGCTGCACCGGGCGCCCGAGACGGTGGGCCTGAACTACTACGGCCCGACCGAGTTCACCGTGGACGCCGTCACCCTCACCACCGAGGACACCGCCCTGCCGCTGATCGGCCGGCCGATCGACAACGCCCAGGCCTACGTACTGGACCCGCACGGCAACCCGGTGCCGCCCGGCGTGCCCGGCGAGCTGCACCTGGCCGGCGTCCGGCTGGCCCGCGGCTACCTGGGCCGCCCCGACCTGACCGCCGACCGCTTCGTCCCCAACCCGTTCGGCGCCCCGGGCAGCCGGATGTACCGCACCGGCGACCTGGCCCGCTGGACCCCGGACGGGCTGCTCGACTTCCTCGGCCGCACCGACGACCAGGTCAAGATCCGCGGCTTCCGGATCGAGCTCGGCGAGATCCAGTCCGTGCTCGCCGGCCACCCCGGGATCACCCGGGCCGCCGTCACCGTCCGGAACGGACAGCTGCTCGCCTACCTGGTGCCCGCCACCGGTACCGCCCCGGACCTGGCCGAGCTGCGGCGGGCCGCGGCCCGGGCGCTGCCGGACTACATGGTGCCCGCGTCCTTCACCGTCCTGCCCGAGCTGCCGATGACCGCCCACGGCAAGCTGGACCTGCGCCGCCTGCCCGAGCCCGAGCAGCAGCGGCCGCGCGCCGGCCGCGCGCCGCGCACCGAGCAGGAGCGCGGGCTGTGCGCCCTCTTCGCCGAACTGCTGGAGGTCGCCGAGGTCTCGATCGACGACAGCTTCTTCGTGCTCGGCGGCCACTCGCTGCTGGTCACCAAGCTGGTCAGCCGGATCCGCACCGCACTCGGGGTGGAGCTGCCGGTGCGGGCCGTCTTCGAGGCCCCCACCGTCGCCGAGCTCGCCGAGCGGCTGGTCGCCGCCACCGGGATCCGCACCCCCCTGACCCGCCCGGCCGTCCGCCCGGAGCTGGTGCCGCTCTCCTACGCCCAGCAACGGCTCTGGTTCCTCAACCGCTTCGCCGACTCCGGCGCCGCCTACAACATCCCGATCGCGCTCCGGCTGACCGGCGACCTCGACCTGCCGGCGCTGCGCCTGGCGCTGCGCGACCTGCTGGTCCGGCACGAGAGCCTGCGCACCGTCTTCCCCGAACTGGACGGCACCGCCCACCAGCTGGTGCAGGCCGAACCGTCCGAGGTGCTGGAGCTGGTCGCGCTGGAGGGCGAGCAGGAGCTCGCCGAGGCGGTGGCCGCCGCGGCCCGCGAGGAGTTCGACCTCACCACCGAGATCCCGGTGAAGGCCTGGCTCTTCCGGCTCTCGCCGACCGACCACACCCTGGTGCTGACCTTCCACCACATCGCGGCCGACGGCTGGTCGATGGCCCCGCTCGGCGCCGACCTGCGCACCGCCTACGCCTGCCGGGCGGCCGGACAGTCCCCCGCCTGGGCCGAACTGCCGGTGCAGTACGCCGACTACACGCTCTGGCAGCGCGAGCTGCTGGGCGACGAGAGCGACCCGGACAGCCTGATCAGCGCCCAGCTCGACCACTGGCGCACCGCGCTGGCCGACCTGCCCGAGCTGATCGAGCTGCCCACCGACCGCCCCCGCCCGCAGCAGCCCGACCACCGCGGCGGCCTGGTCGAGTTCACCCTGGCCGGCGGCCCGCTGGCCGCGCTGGCCGGCGACCACGGCGCCACCGTCTTCATGGTGCTGCAGGCCGCCGTCACCGCGCTGCTCTCCCGGCTCGGCGCCGGCACCGACATCGCGCTCGGCACCCCCGTGGCGGGGCGCACCGACTCCGCCCTGGACGAGCTGGTCGGCTTCTTCGTCAACACCCTGGTGCTGCGCACCGACCTGTCCGGCGACCCGACCTTCCGCGAGTTGCTGGACCGGGTCCGCGGCACCGACCTGGCCGCCTTCGCGCACCAGGACGTGCCGTTCGAGCGGCTGGTGGAGGTGCTCAACCCCGAGCGCGCGCTCAACCGCCACCCGCTCTTCCAGGTGATGCTGACCCTCGACAACACGCCGGCCCCGGCCGCGCTCGACCTGCCCGGCCTGACCGCCGCGCCGGTGGAGGCCACGGCGCAGACCGCCAAGTTCGACCTCTCCTTCGCCTTCGCCGGCGGCGCCGACCAGACCCTGCACGGGGCGGTCGAGTACGCGGCCGAGCTCTTCGACGAGGCGACCGTGCGCACCCTGGCCGACCGCCTGGTCCGCCTGGTCGAGGCGGCGGTGGCCGCTCCGGACACCCGGCTGAGCGAGCTGCCGCTGCTCACCGGTCCGGAGCACCGGCTGCTGCTGGAGCAGTGGAACGACACCGCCCGCGCGGTGCCCGCCACCACCGTGCCGGCCCTGTTCGCCGCCCAGGTGGCGCGCACCCCCGCAGCGCCCGCCGTCCGGTACGGCGACACCGTGCTCAGCTACGCCGAACTGGACGCCCGGGCCAACCGGTTGGCCCACCTGCTGGTGGCGCGCGGGATCCGCCCGGAGGAGTTCGTCGCCCTCGCGCTGCCGCGCGACGCCGAGCTGATGGTCGCCGTGCTCGGCGTGCTCAAGGCCGGCGCCGCCTACCTGCCGGTGGACCCGGCCTACCCGGCCGACCGGATCGCCTTCATGCTGGCGGACGCCGCCCCGGCGCTGGTCCTGACCACCGGTCAGGTCGCCGCCACCGCCGGCCCGCGGCTGCTGCTGGACGCCCCGGAGGTCCGCGCCGAGCTGCGCACCCTGCCGGACACCGCGCCGGTCACCGCGCTGCTGCCGGAGCACCCCGCCTACGTGATCTACACCTCCGGCTCCACCGGTCGGCCCAAGGGCGTGGTGGTCCCGCACCGCAACGTGGCCGAGCTGGCCGCCTGGTCGTTCGCCGAGCTGGGTGCCCGGCAGCTGGCCGAGGTGCTGGCCGCCACCTCGCTCAACTTCGACGTGTCGGTCTTCGAGATGTTCGCCCCGCTGCTCAGCGGTGGCTGCATCGAGGTCGTGCCGGACCTGCTGGCGCTGCTGGACCGGGACTGGCAGGGCACGCTGCTCAGCGCCGTCCCGTCCGCGCTGGCCCAGCTGCTGGCGCAGCGCCGGGGCGCGCCGCTCGGCGCCGAGCTGCTGGTGCTGGCCGGCGAGGGGCTGTCCGCGTCCACCGCGGCGGCCGTCCGCGCCGCCGTCCCCGGCGCCCGGCTCGCCAACTTCTACGGGCCGACCGAGACGACCGTGTACGCGACCGCCTGGGACGAGGACCGTCCGGCCGCCGGCGCCCCGCCGATCGGCCGCCCGCGCCACAACACCCGTGCCTACGTGCTGGACCCGTACGGCAACCCGGTGCCGCCCGGCGTGCCCGGCGAGCTGCACCTGGCCGGCGGCGGGCTGGCCCGCGGCTACCTGGACCGGCCCGGGCTGACCGCCGAGCGGTTCGTCCCCGACCCCTTCGGCCTGCCCGGCAGCCGGATGTACCGCACCGGCGACATCGTGCACTGGACCGCCGACGGCGAGCTCCAGTACCGCGGCCGCACCGACCACCAGGTCAAGGTGCGCGGCTTCCGGATCGAACTGGGCGAGATCGAGGACCGGCTGGCCCGGCACCCGCAGGTCGCCCACGCCGCCGTGCTGGTCCGCGAGGACACGCCCGGCGACCAGCGGATCACGGCCTACCTGGTGCCGCACCCCGGCGCCGCGCCGACGGCCGAGAAGCTGCGCGAGCACGCCGCCGCGGCGCTGCCCGGCTACATGGTCCCGTCCGCCTTCGTGCTGCTGGCGGCGCTGCCGCTCAACCCGAGCGGCAAGCTGGACCGGGCCGCGCTGCCGGCGCCCGGGCGGACCGCCGCCCCGGCGGGCCGGGCCCCGCGCACCCTGGCCGAGCAGCGGCTGGCCGAGCTCTTCGCGCAGACCCTGGGGGTCGAGCGGGTCTGGCTGGACGACAGCTTCTTCACCCTCGGCGGCCACTCGCTGCTGGTCACCAAGCTGGTCAGCCGGATCCGCACCGAGCTCGGCGTCGAACTGCCGCTGCGCGCGGTCTTCGAGGCCCCGACGGTGGCGGCGCTGGCCGAGCGGTTGGGCGGCGCCCACCGGGCCCGCACCCCGCTGGTCCGCCGGGCCGTCCGCCCGGAGCTGGTGCCGCTCTCCCCCGCCCAGCAGCGGCTCTGGTTCCTCAACCGGTTCGAGGAGTCGGCGGCCACCTACAACCTGCCCGTCGCGCTGGAGCTGACCGGCGCGCTGGACGTGCCGGCGCTGCGCGCCGCGGTGCGCGACCTGGTGGAGCGCCACGAGAGCCTGCGCACCGTCTTCCCGGAACTGGGCGGCGTGCCGCACCAGCGGGTGGTGGCGATGGCGGAGGTCGGCGAGCTGCTGGAGCTGCTCCCGGCCGGTCCCGACGCGGTCGCCGAGGCCGCCCGCCACCCGTTCGACCTGACCCTCGACCTGCCCCTGCACGGCACCCTGCTGCGCACCTCGCCGACCCGGCACACCCTGGTCCTGACCATCCACCACATCGCCGCCGACGGGCTCTCCATGCCCCCGCTGGCCCGCGACCTCGCCGCCGCCTACACCGCCCGGTCGGCCGGCACCGCGCCCGGCTGGACCGAGCTGCCGGTGCAGTACGCCGACTACACGCTCTGGCAGCGCGAGCTGCTGGGCGACGAGAGCGACCCGCAGAGCCTGATCAGCGCCCAGCTCGACCACTGGCGCACCGCGCTGGCCGACCTGCCCGAGCTGATCGAGCTGCCCACCGACCGCCCCCGACCGCTGGAGAGCAGCCACCGGGGCGACCTGGTGGAGTTCGACCTCGACCCCGGCCTGCTGGCCGAACTCGCCCGGCGCTGCTCGGCCACCCCGTTCATGGTGGCCCAGGCCGCGGTGGCCGCACTGCTCTCCCGGCTCGGGGCGGGCACCGACATCCCGCTCGGCACCCCGATCGGCGGGCGCACCGACGGCGCGCTGGACCAGTTGGTCGGCTTCTTCGTCAACACCCTGGTGCTGCGCACCGACCTGACCGGCAACCCGGGCTTCCGCGAGCTGGTCGAGCGGGTGAAGGCGACGGACTTGGCCGCCTACGCCCACCAGGACGTGCCGTTCGAGCGGCTGGTGGAGGTGCTCAACCCGGCCCGGGCGATGAACCGGCACCCGCTCTTCCAGGTGATGGTGGCCTTCGCGACCGCCGACGCCGGCCCGGCCCCGCAGCTGCCGGGGCTGACCGTGGCCCCGCTCCCGCTGGGCGAGGAGAGCGCCAAGTTCGACCTCTCCTTCACCTTCGCGCCGGACGGCGGCAGCGTCGAGTTCGCCACCGACCTGTTCGACCGCACCACCGTCGCCCGGTTGGCCGAGCGCCTGGTCGAGCTGCTGCGCGCCGTCGCCGCGGACCCGGAGCTGCGGCCGGCCGAGCTGGAGCTGCTCTCCGGGGCGGAGCGCACCCGGATCCTCGGCGAGTGGAACGACACCGCCCGCCCGGTCCCCGCGCTCTCCTTCCCCGAGCTGTTCGAGCAGCAGGTCCGCGCCACCCCGCAGGCGGTCGCGCTGACCGCCGCGGACGGCGAGCTGAGCTACGCCGAACTCGACGCCCGGGCCAACCGGCTGGCCCGCGAGCTGCTGGCCCGCGGCGCCGGCCCGGAGCGCTGCGTCGCGCTCGCCCTGCCCCGCACCACCGACCTGG
>NZ_JBHYKG010000410.1:0-6332 GCF_042741245.1 Kitasatospora sp. NPDC058965 | reverse complement strand
GTCGGCCCCACTCGAACGAGTGGGGCCGACGGCCGTTGTGCCGGGGTGCGGGCCGCGGTCAGCCGACCCGGCGCAGCAGCGCGGTGACCGCCGCGTTGAACGCCGCCGGGGCCTCCAGCGCGGCCAGGTGGCCGGCCCCCGGGATCACCGTCAGCTCGGCGTCCGGCAGCGCGTCCGCCAGTTCCTCGGCGTCCGGCACCGGGGTCAGCCGGTCGTCCTGGCCGACCACCACCGCGGCCGGCACCCGCAGGTGGGCCAGCGTCTCGAAGCCGGCCTGCCGGCCGGCCATCGCGCGCTGCGCCCAGGCCACCCCGGCCGGGCTGGCCGCGGCGATCAACTCCCGGACTTCCGCCGCCAGTTCCTCGCCCGCCTCGGGTCCGAGCAGGGAGGCCTCGGTACGCTCCTCGAGCAGCAGCGACACGCTCTGCCGGGCCAGCACGGCGGCGGCGATCCGCTCCCGGTTGGCCAGCGCCGCCGGCGCGTCGGTGGACGCCTTGGTGTCGGCCAGCAGCAGTCCGGCCACCCGCTCGCCGTGCCGCCGGGCGAAGGCCATCGCCAGGTAGCCGCCCATCGACAGCCCGCCGACCACCGCCCGCGCCAGTCCCAGCCGGTCCAGCAGCGCGGCCAGCGCGTCGGCCCAGGCGTCCAGCGAGGGCTCGCCCTGCGGCGCCGCGGCAGCGCCGAAGCCCGGCAGGTCCGGGGCCAGCACCCGGGCCTGGCCGAGGGATCCGTCCAGTTGTCCGCGCCACATCGCCGCGTTGAGTGGGAATGCATGGAGCAGGAGCAACGCGGTGCCGGGGCCGCCACTGTCACGAAGCGTGAGTTCGGTCATGGCGCCCACCGTAGGGGCTTCCCGAAAAGCGGCACAATGCGGGCCCATTTGTCTGACTTGTCATAACCTGACGACGAGTGACGGACGGAGCGGCGATGATCGAACTGCACGAACTGACCAAGCGCTACGGCGACAAGACCGCGGTGGACGGGCTGACCTTCACGGTCCGCCAGGGTGTGGTCACCGGCTTCCTGGGTCCCAACGGCGCCGGCAAGTCCACCACCATGCGGATGATCCTCGACCTGGACCGCCCGACCAGCGGCCGGGTCAGCATCGACGGCAAGGGCTACGGCCACCTGAGCGAGCCGCTGAAGTACATCGGCGCGCTGCTGGAGGCCAAGGCGGTGCACCCCGGGCGCACCGCCCGCGACCACCTGCTCTGGCTGGCCCAGAGCAACCGGATCCCGGAGCGCCGGGTGGACGAGGTGCTCGCCCTGGTCGGCCTGACCGAGGTGGCCCGCAAGCGGGCCCGCGGCTTCTCGCTCGGCATGGGCCAGCGGCTCGGCATCGCCTCCGCCCTGCTCGGCGACCCGGAGATCCTGATGTTCGACGAGCCGGTCAACGGGCTGGACCCCGAGGGCATCCTGTGGATCCGCAACCTGATGAAGCGGCTGGCCGGCGAGGGCCGCACGGTCTTCGTCTCCTCGCACCTGATGAGCGAGATGGCGCTGACCGCCGAGCACCTGGTGGTGATCGGCCGGGGCAAGCTGCTGGCCGACCTGCCGATGGCCGAGTTCATCGAGCAGAACTCCCGCTCCTCGGTCCGGCTGCGCACCCCGCACCCGGAACAGCTGCTGGACGCGCTGGCCCGGCAGTCCGTCACCGTCGAGCCGGGCCCGGAGGGCAGCTTCGAGGTGCCGGGCGGGGACGCCGCGAAGCTCGGCGAGCTGGCCGCCGCGCACGGCGTCACGCTGCACGAGCTGAGCCCGCAGCGCGCCTCGCTGGAGGACGCGTTCATGCAGATGACAGCCGACTCGGTGGAGTACCACGTGGCCGACGGGTCGCTGCACCCGCAGGCCACGGTGCCCGGGGCCGGTCCGGAGTGGGGCGCCGACTGGCGCCGGTCCGGCAACCAGAAAGGCAGCGCCTGAGATGGCCTCGTTCCCCGCGATCCTGCGCTCCGAGTGGACCAAGATCCGCAGCGTCCGCTCCACCGTCTGGACCCTGCTGCTGGCCTTCGTCGTGACGGCCGCGCTCGGCGCCCTGCTCTCGCTGCTCACCAAGAACAACTTCGCCGACGTCCGCAAGGGCGCCACCGCCCCGTTCGACGCCACCGCGACCAGCTTCTCCGGCATCGTGCTGGGCGAGATCGCCATCATCGTCTTCGGCGTGCTGGCGATCGGCAACGAGTACAGCAGCGGGATGATCCGGCTCTCGCTGGCGGCGGTGCCGCAGCGCGGCACCCTGCTGACCGGCAAGACGGTGGTGGTCGGCGCCCTGGCCCTGGGGGTGTCGCTGGTCACCGCCTTCGTGACCTTCTTCCTCGGCCAGGCGCTGCTGGGCGAGCACCGCACCACGGTCGGCTCGCACGACGTGCTGCGCGCGATCCTCGGCGCGGCGGTCTACCTGACCCTGCTCTGCCTCTTCTCGGCCGGGGTGACCGCGATGCTGCGCAACCAGACGCTGGCGCTGGGCGTGCTGGTGCCGTTCTTCTTCCTGCTCTCGCCGATCCTGTCGGCGGTGCCGAAGGTGAAGACGCTGGCGCACTACTTCCCGGACTACGCCGGCCGGCAGATGCTCACCGTCTACCAGGAACCGAGCGTCCCGTACGGCTGGCTGGCCGGGTTCTTCATCTGCGCCGGCTGGACCCTGCTGGCGCTGCTCGGCGGCGCCATGGTGCTGAAGAACCGGGACGCCTGAGCCGGCGTCACCCGCCTGCCGCCGGGTCAGTACCGGGGGGCGCCGCGGCCGCGCTGGACCGCCGAGCCGCGGCGCTCCCGCGCGCCCCAGCAGGCCCGGTGCCAGTGCCGCCGGTCGTCCACCCCGGCGCCGTGGTCCGGCCAGGCCACCACGTGGCCGACCCCGGGCGGGATCTCCTGGTCGCAGCCCGGGCAGCGGTAGAACCGGCCGGCGGTCCCCGCCACCGTCTGCACGATCCACTCCTCGCCCTGGAAGCTCTCCGTCCGGCGCAGCGAACCGCCCAGCGGCGCGGCCGGCTCGTCCCTGCTCGCGTCCTGGCTGCTGATCCGGTTGCGACGGGGGGACACGGTTTCACCTTCCGGCCGGGGTCTCGGGCCGCCGGCTGCGGCACGGGGGCGCTTCCAGGGTACGGGCCACCGCACACGACCCCTATCATGCGCCCGGGCGCCCCCATGTCGTTTTCCGCGAACTACACCCGATCTTCCGGGAAATCGGTGGATCCAGGTGCCAATGGCACATGACATGAGTTACTCACGTGGGGACAGTTACTCACCAGGGGACGCAGCGGGGCCCGAGAGACCGCTCGCACCCGAGGAGGGCAATCCCGTGACCCAGACCCGTACCGAACTCCCCCCGCCGGCCGCCGTCGAGCTGCCCCCGGTCACCGCACCGGAGCCGGCCGTCCGCCCACGGGCCGCCGAGGACACCGTGCGGGTCGGCGCCTTCCTGCTCTCCGCCCAGTTCCCGGGCCAGACCCACGCCCAGGCGCTGGAGCGGACCGTGGCCGCCACGGTGGCCGCCGAGGCCGCCGGACTGGACGCGGTCTGGCTGGCCGAGCACCACTTCGTGCCGTACGGGGTCTGCCCCGACGCGGCCACCCTGGCGGCGCTGCTGCTCGGCCGGACCAGGCGGATCCAGCTCGGCACCGCGGTCAGCGTGCTCTCCACCAGGCACCCGGTGTCCCTGGGCGAGCAGGCCGCGCTGCTCCACCTGACCTCCGGCGGCCGGTTCACCCTCGGGGTGGGGCGCGGCGGCCCGTGGATCGACCTGTCGGTCTTCGGCAGCGGGGTGGCCGCCTACGAGGAGGGCTTCGCCGAGCGGCTCGACCTGCTGCTGCGCTGGCTGCGCGGCTCCCGGGTGGGGGCGGACGGGCCGCAGTTCAGCTTCCCGGAGGTCGCGGTGGTGCCGCGGGCGATGGAGCCGGTCGGCCCGCTGGGGGTGGAACTGGCCGACTGGCTGGGCCTGCCGACCGCGCCGGCCCTGCGCTTCCCGCGCCAGCGTTCGGAGGACCGGCGCGCCGAGCCGCGCCCGGCGGAGCCGGCCGCGGGCCGCGGGGCGCGGGCCGGCGGCCCGCCGGTGGTGGTGGCCTGCACCTCCCCCGGCAGCGTGCGGCTGGCCGCCGAGCGCGGGCTGCCGATGCTGCTGGGCATGCACTCCGGCGACGAGGACAAGCTGGCCATGCTGACCGCCTACCGCGCCGCCTGGCGGGCCGCCGGCCGCGGCGAGGAGCAGCTGGCCGAGGTGGAGCGCGAGCACGTCGCGGCCGGCGTGGCCCAGGTGGCGGACCGGAACCTGACGGCCCGCCAGGTGCTGATGGACGCGATGCCCGCCTGGTTCGAGTACGGGCTCGGCGCGCACCGCACCGTGGACGGGCGCGAGCGCCGGATGCGCGACCCCCACGCGTACACCCGGCTGCTCTGCGACCTGCACGCGGTGGGCACCGCCCGGCAGTGCGCCGACCGGCTGCTGGCCACCGCCGAGCGGACCGGGATCCGCCGCTTCGCGCTGCTCGCCGAGGGCTCGGGCGACCAGGAGGCCACCCTGCACAACATCGCCCGGCTCGGCGCCGAGGTACTGCCCCAGCTGGGCTGACCGCCGCGCCGACGCACCGTCGGCCGACCGGCACCGGTCGGCCGACGGGCTCGCGCCGGCATCAGCAGTCGCGCAGCTCGGGCGACTGGTTGAGCAGCTGGGCCCGGACCGAGGTGAAGCGCCGGTGGCGCTCCTGGGCCTCGGCCGAGGGTCCGAACACCGCGACCCGGTGGCAGTTCTGGAAGGCCAGCTGCACCCCGAAGTGCCGCTGCAGCGCACCGCGGATGGCGTCGCTCGCCATCGCACGCAGCAGCTGGCCGCGGTCCTGCTCGCTCGGCGGCGGGACCTGGTTGTCCGCGAAGTTGGTGCCGTCGACCTCCATCTGGGCGACGAGCGAGCTGATCAGGTCCCAGGCGTAGGGCAGGGACGTACGGACGCAGTCGACGAACTCCCGCTCGTCGACCTCGCCTCGCTCGGCCTTCTCCAGAAGAGCCGGTGAGACGTCGAGCGACATGGGTTCTCCTCTCGCGGTCCACCGGCGCACCTCGCGCCGGTGGTCGTGCATGTCGTGCGGGTGGTGCGGATGGTGCTGCTGTCGTGCTCAGTCGGTTGGCCCCGGTCGGGGGCGTGCCGGTCGACCCTGCTCGGGCGGACCCGGCCCTGCCAGGGTGGCAGGCTAACCGTGGCAAATCTGGCGAATGCCACGATTACCGTCGAAAACGCCGTCGGCGCGGCCAGATTGGCCGGAATCGATCCAGAACTCCACGTCCCACACACTCCATCCCCGTTTGGCTACGCGGGCGTTCGAAGGCGTCACCCAACGTAGCGGTCCGTGCGCGCACGCGCCAGACTGCGGGAGCGAACGACTCCCCGCTTCCCATGGTTCGCCCCCTTCTACTCCCCGGTACACCCTCCGGACCGACTCGCTTCAATTGGCTCTGCGGGGGTCGGCGGCGAGTCCGCCCGTTCAACGGCGGCGGCCGCTCGGGGCCGGGCATCGCGTCCGCAGTCGAACGGGTCCCGGGTGGATTGACGTACCCACCGTTCGCATTCGGTCACTTGTCGTGAGCGGGTCCAGGTGGGCGTGAGGGGTGCGCGGCACCGCCTAGGCTTGGCCCATGCGCCTTGTCATCGCCCGCTGCTCCGTCGACTACGCCGGCCGGCTCTCCGCCCACCTGCCCTCCGCGACCCGCCTGATCCTGGTCAAGGCCGACGGCAGCGTGAGCATCCACGCCGACGACCGCGCCTACAAGCCGCTCAACTGGATGTCGCCGCCGTGCTCGCTCAAGGAGGCGGACGGCACCTGGACCGTGGAGAACAAGGCGGGCGAGAAGCTGATCATCACCCTGGAGGACGTGCTGCACGACTCCTCGCACGAGCTCGGGGTGGACCCCGGCCTGATCAAGGACGGCGTGGAGGCGCACCTGCAGGAGCTGCTGGCCGACCGGATGGAGGTGCTCGGTGCCGGCTGGACCCTGGTCCGCCGCGAGTACCCGACGGCGATCGGCCCGGTGGACATCCTGTGCCGGGACGCGGCCGGTGCCACCGTCGCGGTGGAGATCAAGCGGCGCGGCGAGATCGACGGCGTCGAGCAGCTCACCCGCTACCTGGAGCTGCTCAACCGCGACCCGCTGCTCGCCCCGGTCAAGGGCGTCTTCGCGGCCCAGGAGATCAAGCCGCAGGCCCGGGTGCTGGCCACCGACCGCGGCATCGACTGCGTGGTGCTGGACTACGACGGGCTGCGCGGGATCGACGACGACAAGCTGAAGCTCTTCTGACGGCCGCTCGGCCGCGCCCGGGGCGCGGGGGACGTCGGCCGGTCCGACGT
>NZ_JBHYKG010000409.1:0-6395 GCF_042741245.1 Kitasatospora sp. NPDC058965 | reverse complement strand
CCGCTGCCGTCGGCAGCGGCCCGCAGTACGGTGCCCGCCACGTCCTGGCCCGGCCGGAAGCCGTCCGGGCGCTCCGCGATCAGCTTGGTCTCGCCCGGGTTGACCGCGTAGGCGCGCACCTCCAGGAGGAACTCGTCGGGGCCGGGCCGGGGTTCGGCCAGGTCCTCGGCCAGCCGGAGGCCGGCCCTGGCGGTCGGGTCGGTGAGGTAGCCGCGCACGGGGACTCCTGACGGGCGGTGGGGCGGGGACGGGGGAGCGGAGGTCAGACCGCCGCCTCGGCGGCGGCCTCGGCGATCGCGGCGGCCTTGGCCGGGGTGACGGGGGCGGCCGCCTTGGCGGCGGCGGGCTTGGTCAGCACCGCGGTGAGGGCGGCCATCACGGCGATCAGGCCGAGGTTGATCCAGATCACCGTCTCGGCGGCCGAGGCGAAGGCGGCCCGGTCGAGGTGGTTGCCCAGTCGGGAGAAGAAGACCGTGGCGATCACGGCCAGGCCCGCGGTACCGGCGAACTGCTGGGTGGTGTTGAGCGTGCCGGAGGCGACGCCCGCCTGCTGCGGCTGCACCCCGCCCAGGGTGGCACCGATCAGCGGCGGCAGCACCAGGGTGTTGCCGAAGCCGAGCAGCGCCAGGCCGACCACCAGCCACGGCACCGAGATCTTCCCGCCCAGGACCTGCAGCGCCACGCCGATGAGCACCATGGCGGCGGCGGCCACCGCGCAGCCGAGCAGCATGACCGGGCGCATGCCGACCTTGCCGATCAGCTTGCGGCCGACCATCGGGCCGGCCATGCCCAGGACGGCCATCGGGCCGAAGGCCAGGCCGGCCTGCAGCGCGGTCAGGTGCAGACCGGACTGGAGCAGCAGGCTGAGCACGAAGATGCCGGAGGTGAAGGAGGCCATGAAGGCCACGTTCACGGCCAGGCCGAGCCGGAAGCCGCGGTTGGCGAACAGCGCCAGGTCGAGCAGCGGCTGACCGCCGCGGGCGGCCAGCTTCTTCTCCCAGAGCAGCGCGACCAGCATGGCCGGGACCGAGGCGACCAGGCAGGCCCAGGTCCACAGCGGCCAGTGCTCGGTGCGGCCGAAGATCATCGGGATCAGCGCCAGGGCCAGCGAGCCGGAGATGGACACCACGCCGACCGGGTCCAGGCCGGGCTTGCGTCCGGTGTCCACCTTCGGCAGCACGCGCAGCGCGAAGGCGAGCACCACCAGGCCGACCGGGATGTTCAGGAAGAAGATGACCCGCCAGCCCCAGCCGAACAGGTCGGCGTTGAGCAGCACGCCACCGAGCACCTGCCCCAGCACGCCGGCCAGACCGCCGACCACGCCGAACCAGGACAGCGCCTTGGGCCGTTCCTCGCCGGGGAAGGTGGCGGCGATCAGGGCCAGCACCTGCGGCACCATCGCGGCGGCGGTGGCGCCCTGCAGCACCCGGGCGGCGACCAGCTCGACCGGGGTCTGGGCCAGGCCGCAGAGCAGCGAGGCGACGGTGAAGGCGAACATGCCGATCAGGAACATCCGGCGGTAGCTGAACAGGTCGCCGAGGCGCCCGCCGATCACCAGGCCGGCCGCGTAGGTGAAGGAGTAGCCGCCGACGATCAGCTCCAGCGCCGCCTGACCCGCGTTCAGGTCGTGCTGCAGCGACGGGATGGCGACGTTGACGACGTTCAGGTCGAAGCCGTACATGAACGTGGCCGACAGGACCACCGGCAGCATCAGCCACCGGCGCGGATCGGGTGTGGACATGGAGATCCCTCGCTGTTTGACCCTTGTCGAAGGGTTCGATGGTTATCGAAGAGTACGATGAGTGTGGAACATTCGGCAATGCTGAACTAGGCTCGGTCCCATGAGTGATGCGGTCTTCCACCCGGACGTCGACGAGCTGCCGCTCTCCAAGGTGCTGGCGGCCCTGGCCGACCCGGCCCGGCTGGCCATGGTGCGGGCGGTGGCCGGGACTGACGGATTGTCATGTACGCTGCTCGACCGCACCGCGGGCCTGGAGCTGAGCAAGTCCACGCTCTCCCACCACCAGCGGATCCTGCGCGAGGCCGGGATCACCCGGACCCGGATCGAGGGGTCCCGGCGGGTCCTGACGCTGCGCCGCGAGGAGCTCGACGCCCGCTTCCCCGGCCTGGTCGCCGCCGTGCTGGCGTCGCCGACCGAGCCGACCCGGGCGGCGGCCAAGGCGGCCGCCGCCCGCTGACCGGACCGGGTCAGACCCCGGCCAGCCGCTGCTCGGCCCAGCCCCGGGCGGCCGGCTCCCACTGCAGCACCACGTGGCCGGCCGCCGCGTTGGCGTCCCGCCAGTAGCGCTGGAAGTCCTCGGCCTCGCTCTGGGCCCGGGTGCCGGCCGACCGGGCCAGCCGGTTGACCGAATCCAGCAGCAGGTCCACCGCGAACGCGTGGTCGCGCTGGGCCCGGGCGGCCAGCGCGGGCTCCGGGCGGCCCAGGTCGGCGTCGGCGGCGGC
This sequence comes from Kitasatospora sp. NPDC058965, assembly GCF_042741245.1. Lineage (NCBI taxonomy): Bacteria > Bacillati > Actinomycetota > Actinomycetes > Kitasatosporales > Streptomycetaceae > Kitasatospora > Kitasatospora sp. NPDC058965. Next base: position 3,932 of record NZ_JBHYKG010000409.1, on the reverse strand, counting down.
CCGCTCCAGCAGCAGCCGCGCCGCGTCCAGCTCGCCGGCCGCCCGGGCCAGGGTCAGCTCGGCGCTGGCGTCGGTGCCGCCGGAGATCCGCGGGCCGGCCGGCACGGCGGCCCGCTTGGCCGCCTGCGCCGCGGCCCAGGAGCGCAGCGCGCCGGTCGCCGCGCCCAGCACCGGAGCGGCGAACGAGAGGCCGCTGACGCTCTTCAGCGGCACGTTGTGGCAGTGCGCGGCGGACGCCTGCGCCCGGCCGACCAGCAGGTCCTCGCGGGCGAAGGAGTGCTCGACCGGCACGAAGGTCGGCGCCAGCGCGAGGGTGTCGCTGCCGGTGCCGCGCATCCCGACGGTGAACCAGGTCTCCTCGACCGTGTAGGCCGCGCGCGGGACCAGCAGGAAGCGCACCTCGCGCCCGCCGTCCGCGGTCGGCACCGGGCAGCAGAGCAGTGCGAACTGCGAGCCGTGGATCCCGCTCAGGTACGCCCACTTGCCGCTGACCAGCCAGCCGCCGTCCACCGCCTCGGCGGTGCCGCCGGGCATCAGGGCGCCGACCACCTGGGCGTCCGGGCCGTCGGCCCAGACCGTCCGCTGGCCCTGCTCGGGCAGGAAGGCGGCCATCCGGCCCAGGGTGGCGGCGATCGAGGCGCACCAGGCCGCCGAGGCGTCCCCCTCGGCCACCTCGGCCACCGCGCGGGTGAAGTCGGTGAAGCTGCCCTCGGCACCGCCGAACCGGGCCGGGACGAAGTGCCGGGCGAAACCGGCGGCGCGGATCGCGTCGGTCACCTCCGGGCGCGGCCGGCGGTCCAGGTCCGCCTTGGCGGCGTGCGCCGCGGCCAGCTCGCCGACCGAACGCGCGGACCACCCTGCGGTGCGCGCGGCTGCCGTATCGGGCATCGGGATCCTCCAGGGGTAGCGGGCGCCGGACGTGGAACGGCGCGAGCCCAGCCTGGCGGGCCCCGCCGGAGCCCGGCTCGAAGCCGGCTGGAGCAGCGAACTTCACTGCTCACCATCGGAGTTCGAGCTCGTTTCGAGGCACTGGCCGCAGCGTTGTCGGTGCCCTCGTCGGCGGTGGACATCCCCGGCCGGCGCAGACGAAAGGAAACGAGATGCTCAGCTCGAACCGACCGGAGGAGGTCCGATGACCCGGCGCGTGGTCATGACCGGGATCGGCGTCCGCGCTCCCGGCGGAGTGGGCACCAAGGCCTTCTGGGACCTGCTCACCGCCGGGCGGACCGCGACCCGCCGGATCTCGCTCTTCGACCCGTCCCCGTTCCGCTCCCAGGTCGGCGGCGAGGTCGACTTCGACGCGGTGGCGGAGGGCTTCGGCCCCCGGGAGATCCGCCGGATGGACCGGGCCACCCAGTTCGCGGTGGCCTGCACCCGGGACGCGGTGGCCGACTCCGGCCTCGACCTGTCGGCGGGCGACCCGACCCGACTGGGCGTCAGCCTGGGCAGCGCGGTCGCCTCGGCGACCAGCCTGGAGCAGGAGTACCTGGTGATGTCCAACCGGGGCCGCGAGTCCGTGGTGGACCACGCCTACCTCTCGCCGCACATGTTCGACTACCTGAGCCCGGGCATCATGCCGGCCGAGGTCGCCTGGGAGGTCGGCGCCGAGGGCCCGGTCACCATGGTCTCGGACGGCTGCACCTCGGGCCTGGACGCGGTCGGCTACGCCGTCCAGCTGATCCGCGAGGGCACCGTGGACACCATGATCGCCGGCGCCGCCGACACCCCGATCTCCCCGATCGTGGTCGCCTGCTTCGACGCGATCAAGGCCACCACCACCCGCAACGACGACCCGGAGCACGCCTCCCGGCCGTTCGACAACTCGCGCAACGGCTTCGTGCTGGCCGAGGGTTCGGCGATGTTCGTGCTGGAGGAGTACGAGGCCGCCAAGGCCCGCGGCGCGCACATCTACGCCGAGATCACCGGCTACGCCACCCGCTCCAACGCCTACCACATGACCGGTCTGAAGAAGGACGGCCGGGAGATGGCCGAGGCGATCCGCCAGGCGCTCGACGAGGCGCGCCTGGACCCGACCGCGGTGGACTACATCAACGCCCACGGGTCGGGCACCAAGCAGAACGACCGGCACGAGACCGCCGCCTTCAAGCGCAGCCTCGGCGAGCACGCCTACCGGGTGCCGGTCAGCTCCATCAAGTCGATGGTCGGGCACTCGCTCGGCGCCATCGGCTCCATCGAGATCGCCGCCTGCGCGCTGGCCATCGAGCACAACGTGGTGCCGCCCACGGCCAACCTGCACGAGTCAGACCCCGAGTGCGACCTCGACTACGTCCCGCTGACCGCCCGCGACCACCGGACCGACACCGTGCTCACCGTCGGCAGCGGCTTCGGCGGGTTCCAGAGCGCGATGCTGCTGCAGCGTCCGGAAGGAGTGAAGGCATGACCAAGCGGACGGTGATCACCGGTCTGGGCGTGGTGGCCCCCAACGGGCTGGGCACCGAGGAGTACTGGAAGGCGGTGCTGGCCGGCGCCAACGGGATCGCCGAGCTGGTCGGCTTCGACGCCTCCCGCTACCCGTCCCGGCTGGCCGGCGAGGTGACCGACTTCCACGTCGAGGACCACCTGCCGGACCGGCTGCACGCGCAGACCGACGTCTCCACCCGGTTCGCCCTGGTGGCGGCGGACTGGGCGCTGAAGGACGCGGGCGTCACCAAGGAGACGCTGCCGGACTACAGCATGGGCGTGGTCACCTCGACCGCGCAGGGCGGTTTCGCCTTCACCCACAACGAGTTCGACAAGCTGTGGAGCAAGGGCCCGGAGTTCGTCTCGGTCTACGAGTCGTTCGCCTGGTTCTACGCCGTGAACACCGGTCAGATCTCGATCCGCAACACCATGCGCGGCCCGAGCGCGGCCCTGGTCGGCGAGCAGGCCGGCGGACTGGACGCGCTCGGCCACGCCCGGCGCACGGTGCGCCGCGGCACCGAGCTCGTGGTCAGCGGCGGGGTCGACTCGGCGCTGGACTCCTGGGGCTACACCGCCCAGCTGGCCGGCGGCCTGGTCAGCACGGTCGACGACCCGGACCGCGCCTACCTGCCGTTCGACGCCAAGGCCTCGGGCCACGTGCCGGGCGAGGGCGGCGCGATCCTGATCGTCGAGGACGAGGACAGCGCCCGGGAGCGGCTCGCCGAGCACATCTACGGCGAACTGGCCGGCTACGCCGCCACCTTCGACCCCGCCCCGGGCAGCGGTCGGCCGCCGGGCCTGCGCCGGGCGATCGAGCTGGCGCTGGCCGACGCCGGGATCACCGCCGCCGACGTCGACGTGGTCTTCGCCGACGCGGCCGGCGTGCCCGAGCTGGACCGGATCGAGGCCGAGGCGCTGCGCGGGGTGTTCGGCGCCGGCGGCGTGCCGGTCACCGCGCCCAAGGCGCTCACCGGCCGGCTGGCCGGCGGCGGCGGTCCGCTGGACGTGGCCACCGCCCTGCTGTCGATCCGGGACGGCGTGGTCCCGCCGACCGCCCACACCACCGAGGTCCCGGCCGAGTACGGGCTGGACCTGGTCCTGGACCGGCCGCGCGAGCTGCCGGTCCGCACCGCGCTGGTGCTGGCCCGCGGCCGGCGCGGCTTCAACTCGGCCGTCGTGGTCCGCCGGGCCGACTGACTCCCCCTCACCGACACCACGAGCACTGGAGAGCAACCATGCCGATCATGTCCATCAACGACCTGCGCCGGATCCTGATCGAGAGCGCCGGCTTCGACGGGGCCGACGACCCGGCCGCCGACATCCACGACGTCACCTTCGAGGAGCTCGGCTACGACTCGCTCGCCCTGATGGAGAGCGCCGCCCGGATCTACCAGGAGTTCGGGGTGCGGATCCCGGACGACGAGATCACCGAGGTCGAGACGCCGCGCGCGCTGCTCGACCTGGTCAACGGCGCCGTCCCGGCCGGCGTCTGACCCCACCCACCCGGCTCC